>CAMOCK010000089.1 GCA_946610645.1 uncultured Bacteroidales bacterium | reverse complement strand
TGAAGCGTTCTGAGAAGACGGAAGCTTACTATTTAGAGGAGACTGTAGTCCCAGCCGACAAGGTTCAGGAGTTCCTTGCTAAGAGATAATTGAAGTTATCATTTGAAAGTCAGGCTTTTCCATAACCATTATGGGAGAGCCTTTTTGTGTTTCATCGAACTGAGGACATAAGGACTAAGGACGGAAGACCAAAGAGCCGCTTCTCATCAAGTACATCGTCCCTATGTCTTTTGTCCTTCGTCCTCCGTCATAAAATCAATCAATCATGGGCCTATTCTCATTCCTGACCAGAAAGAAAGAACAAAAGGAAGACCTCGACAAAGGGCTTGAAAAGACCAAGACCAGCGTCTTCTCGAAAATTACGAAAGCCATTGTCGGCAAGTCGACCGTCGATGACGAGGTGCTCGACAACTTGGAGGAAATCCTCATTACCTCCGACGTGGGCGTGGAGACCACTTTGAAGATCATCGACCGCATCCAGAAGCGCGTCGCACGCGATAAATATTTGGGAACCAGTGAGTTGAATACCATTCTGAAAGAGGAAATCGTGGCATTGCTTCAGGAGAACGAGTCGGGCGATGGTACCACTTTCGAGATTCCTGCCGACAAGAGGCCGTATGTCATCATGGTCGTGGGCGTGAATGGTGTGGGCAAGACCACCACCATCGGCAAGTTGGCCCACAATTTCAAGAAGGCGGGTAAAAAGGTCGTACTTGGTGCTTCCGACACGTTCCGCGCTGCCGCCGTCAGCCAGCTCCAGATATGGGCTGAGCGTGTAGGCGTGCCCATCGTGCAGCAAGGCCAAGGCGCCGACCCCGCTTCCGTGGCTTTCGACACGGTGAAGTCGGCCGTGGCGCAGGATGCCGATGTGGTTATCATCGACACGGCTGGCCGCCTGCACAACAAGGTCAACCTCATGCGCGAGCTGACCAAGATCAAAACAGTGATGCAAAAGGTCGTCCCCGATGCACCACATGAGATTTTACTCGTCCTCGATGCCTCTACAGGTCAAAACGCCATCGAACAGGCCAAGCAATTCACTGCTGCCACCGAAGTCAATGCCTTGGCTTTGACCAAACTTGACGGCACGGCCAAGGGCGGTGTGGTCATCGGCATCTCCGACCAATTCAAGATTCCTGTCAAATACATCGGCGTCGGCGAAGGCATCGACCATTTGCAGGTATTCGACAGGAAGGCGTTTGTGGATTCGCTGTTCGAATGATGAAAAGAGCCTCCCTGAACATCATCACCCTCGGTTGCTCCAAAAACAAGGTCGATTCGGAGCATTTGGCCGCTTTGTTGGAGCATCGTTATTTGATTCGTCACGATTCCGAAAGGAAATCCGATGTGGTCATTATCAACACTTGTGGTTTTATTGGCGACGCACAAGAGGAGTCTGTCGACACCATTCTGGAATATGCCGAATTGCGCAAGCAAGGCAAAATCAGCAAATTGTATGTAATGGGTTGCCTCTCGCAGCGTTTTAAGAAAGATTTGCAAAAGGAAATCCACGAGGTGGATGGCTTTTATGGTGTGGAAAGCGTGAATCTCGTTGCCGCCGACCTGCTGAAAGAAGCCGTGCAGCCCGACTATTGCAGTCGCCGTGTGCTTTCCACGCCCAATCATTACGCTTATCTCAAGATTTCCGAAGGCTGCAACCGCCGCTGCGCTTTCTGCGCCATTCCGCTCATCCGTGGCGGTCATGTCTCGGTGCCGATGGAGCATCTGATTGAGGAGGCGAGAGGTCTGGCCAAGCAAGGCGTGAAGGAACTCATCCTCATCGCCCAGGACCTGACTTATTATGGCCACGACATCGACGGACGGTCGCATATCGTGGAATTGGTGAAAGCCTTGACGGAAATCGACGGTTTTGAGTGGATTAGGTTGCATTACGGATATCCTTTGGGTTTCCCCGACGAGCTTTTGGACTTGATGCGTGAGAACCCGAAGATCTGCCATTACATCGACTTGCCTTTGCAGCACATCAGCACACATATATTAAAGGACATGCGCCGTGGTGTTGACAAGGAGCAGACCATTGGCTTTGTCGAAAAGGTCCGAATGCACGTGCCCGACATCGCTTTCCGCACCACTTTTATTGTCGGTTTTCCCGGCGAAACGGAGGAGGATTTCGAGGAACTTTGCCAATTTGTGCGTGATATGCGTTTCGAAAGGGCAGGGGTGTTTGCTTTTTCGCCCGAGCAAGGCACGCCCGCCTACGAAATGAAAGACGATGTTCCCGATGAATTGAAGCAAAAGCGCGTGGAAAAACTGATGGCTATCCAACAAGACATTTCGTTGGAAATCAATGCACAGCGTGTCGGGAAAACCGAAAAGGTACTCATTGACCGTTTGGAAGGCGACTATTATGTCGGTCGCAGCCAATACGACTCGCCCGAGGTCGATGACGAGATTCTTGTATCAGCCGAAAAAGAACTGGAAATCGGGCAGTTCTATCAAGTCAAAATCACGCAGGCGGATTATTTCGACTGTTACGCTGAAATTTTGCGCTAAGTTGCGAAAATCGGGCGGAAATTGCCTATCTTTGCCGCTATCAAAACGCAAATTCATGAAAAAAGTCCATTTTATCGCCATCGGTGGCAGTGCCATGCACAACCTCGCCATCGCCTTGCACCGCAAAGGGTATGAAGTTACAGGCTCGGACGACGAGATCTTTGAGCCCTCGAAGTCGCGGTTGGCCAAAGAAGGCATACTGCCTCCGCAATGGGGCTGGTTTCCCGAAAAACTTGACAACACCTACGATGCTGTCATCCTTGGGATGCACGCCCGCATCGACAACCCGGAACTCATTCGCGCCCAGCAACTTGGCTTGAAGGTGTATTCCTACCCCGAATACCTTTACGAGCAAAGTCGCGACAAGACACGCATCGTCATCGGCGGCAGTCACGGCAAGACGACCATCACATCCATGATTTTGCATGTGCTGAAACATTCCGGCATTGAGACGGATTTCATGGTCGGGGCGCAATTGGAAGGCTTCGACGTGATGGTGCGCCTCAGCGAGACGGCCAAATACATGGTGATGGAGGGCGACGAATACCTCACTTCGCCCATCGACCGTGTGCCGAAGTTCCATCACTATCATCCTCATATTGCGGTGATTAGCGGCATAGGATGGGACCATGTGAACGTGTTCCCGACCTTCGACAACTATTTGGAGCAGTTCCGTATCTATGTCCGCACCATCGAGCCGGGCGGTTGCCTGATTTACGACCAAACCGACGTTGAAGCCGGGAAGATTGCCCAAGGTGCCCAATGCCAGACTTTTGGCTACGGTGTGCACCCATTTGAGAGCAAAGGCATTGCGACTTCCTTGGTGTTGCCCGACGGCAGTAGGAGGGAAGTGGGCGTGTTTGGCAGCCACAACATGAAGAACCTCAATGCGGCGCGGTTGGTTTGCAAGCAGATGGGCGTGACCGACGAAGCCTTCTATGAGGCCATTGCGAGCTTTAAGGGTGCGGCGCGGCGTTTGGAACTCTTGTTTGAAAACGGCGACAACTTCATCTTCCGAGACTTCGCCCACGCGCCTTCCAAAGTGAATGCCAGTGTGAAAGCCTTGCGTGTTCAATTTTCTGAAAAACACTTGGTTGCGGTCTTTGAGTTGCATACCTACAGCAGCCTCAGCGAGGTTTTCATAGACCATTACCGTGACGCCTTGAAACTTGCCGATACTGCCATCGTATTCTACGACCCGCACGCCGTGGCCATCAAGAAGCTGGAGCTGATGCCCGACGAGCGCATAGTTGTGGGTTTTGGCAGGAGCGACTTGAAGGTCGTCCACAGCAAGGCCGAGCTTGTGGAAATGTTACAAAAAGGCCAACGACGCAATGTCGTTGGCGCTTTCATGAGTTCGGGCGACTTCAATGGCTTGACGACCAATGACTTGCGCTCGTTGTATGCTTGACTTCACTTGTCGAGGCTCATCAAGAACTCCTCGTTGTTGACGGTCTTGGCCACGCGGCTCTTCAGGAATTCCATGGCTTCGACTGGGGTCATGTCGGAGAAATGGTTGCGCAAGGCCCACACGCGGGCGAGCGTGCGCTCGTCCACCAAGAGGTCGTCGCGGCGCGTGCCGGAGGCCACGATGTCGATGCTGGGGAAGATGCGCTTGTTCGACAAGCGGCGGTCGAGTTGCAGCTCCATGTTGCCAGTGCCCTTGAACTCTTCGAAGATGACCTCGTCCATCTTGGACCCCGTGTCGATGAGGGCTGTGGCCAAGATGGTCAGCGAGCCGCCGTTTTCTATTTTGCGGGCCGCACCGAAGAAGCGTTTCGGCTTTTGCAAAGCGTTGGCTTCCACACCACCGGTGAGCACCTTGCCCGATGCGGGTGAAACGGTGTTGTAGGCACGGGCCAAACGAGTGATGGAGTCGAGCAGAATCACCACGTCGTGGCCGCATTCGGTGAGGCGTTTTGCTTTTTCGAGGACGATGTTGGCAATCTGAACGTGTTTCGAGGCAGGCTCATCGAAAGTGGAGGCGATGACCTCGGCCTTCACGCTGCGTTGCATGTCGGTGACTTCTTCGGGGCGCTCGTCGATGAGCAGCACGATGAGGTAAGCTTCGGGGTGGTTGGCGGCGATGGCGTTGGCCACTTCCTTGAGCAGCACGGTTTTACCGGTCTTGGGTTGTGCCACAATCAAGCCGCGTTGGCCTTTGCCGATGGGGGCGAAAAGGTCCATGATACGGGTTGATATGGTGCAGCCTTTGTGCCCGGTGATGATGAATTTCTCGTTGGGGAACAAGGGGGTGAGATAGTCGAAGGGGATGCGGTCGCGCACCTCGTCGGGGCGGCGTCCGTTGATGAAATCGACTTTCACCAATGGGAAATACTTCTCGCCAACTTTAGGCGGACGGATGAGGCCCGAAATGGTGTCGCCGGTCTTGAGTCCCATCAGCTTGATTTGCGATTGCGAGACATAGATGTCGTCGGGCGACGGCAGATAGTTGTAGTCCGACGAGCGCAGGTAACCGAAGCCTTCTGGCATGATTTCAAGCACGCCTTCAGCTTTCACGCTGCTGTCAAATTGGTTCAGTAAGTCTTCCTGGATTTGTTTTTCCGTTTTTTCAGGACGTTCCTGCCTCTCGATCCTGTCTTGTCTTTCGTAACGTTCCTGCTTTTCAGGCCTGTCTTGCCTTTCATGGCGTTCCTGCCTGTCTGATAAGTCTTGTCTTTCAAGCTGTTCCTGCTTTTCAGCGTGTTCTTGTCCTTCGGCAGGCTCTTTCTTGTCGTTTTTGTTGAGGCGGTGTCGTTTTTCTTCTGCTCTGGGTTTCTCAACAGGCTCGCCGATTTCCGAGGAAGGTGTCTCTGGTTTGGTTTCAATAGGCATTTCAGCTATTGGATCCGGTTCGGGAGCGGGAACGATTGCCTCTGGCTGAACCTCAATCTCAGGCGGGATGGGCGCAGCTGGGTTCTCTATTTTTTTTGTGATGCGCGGACGCTTGTTGCGCTTGCCTTGAAGATCGTCGATGTTGGCAGGCTCTGTATCGGTTTCCGTGTCGGCGATGGGCTGTGGCTTAGGTTCTTTTTTCCTTTTGGCCTCTTGTTTGACAGGCTGCTTGTCCGAAACGGATTGCTCTGCTATCTCGTTCTTTTGTTTTTTTTGCTTTTTTTGCTGAGGGGCGGTTTTCTTGATGTCGGGATGATCGACCTGATGGTCAATGATGTCGTAAATCAGTTGCATTCTGTCTCGATTTTCGTCATCGATGCCCATTTCGGTAGCAATGAGTTTCAGGTCTTCCAATGACTTCTCGTTAAGTTCAAAAATGTTGTACATAAAACGTGGATTAGAACATTCCCGAAGGAATAGAATCGTATAACTATGATTTCTTTGGATTAGTATTTACAGCAAAACGGTTGTTTTACGTCCTGTAAAATGTGCGGCAAAGGTAGGTAAAAATCTTTTATCTCCAAGGTTTTGCAGATTTTTTTTTCGATTTTGCCTGTTTTTTTGCCTAAAATCGTATTTTTGCGACCTCAAATTATAGCGTTATGTCACAAAGAGTACAATCCATTTTCTTTTTTGTTTCGGCACTTTTGTTTGCCGCTTTGTTTTTCGTTCCGCTTGCCATCTATTATGGTAACGAGAACACTTTGGTTTTCAACGTTTATGGTATCGATACGCTGACGGACGCTCTCGAGAATCCTTGGCCAAGGACTTTCAGCCTTCCTGTTCTGGTTCTGGCCGTCACCTCAATGCTTTTGAGCGGTTATTTGGCCATGGGATTGTTCCGTGCGGTCAAACTTGTGCAGTTTGTGAAACTGCATAAAGTGTCGCGTATCAACATTATTGTCATCGTGGCTTGGATTGCGGTGGTGTTTGGCTATTACATCCGCATTGTCGGCAATCCCATAGGTGCTGAGCCTACTTTCAAGTTGGGTGCGTTCCTGCCTTTGGCGGCTTTGCTATTGACGATTGCCGCGGCCATGGGCTTGAAGAAAGACATCAAAAAGGTGCGTTCCACCGACCGTATTCGTTAAAAAAGCGAAAGGAAAGAAAAAAGCCGGCTCCATTTCGGGGTCGGCTTTGTTGTTTTTCAGATGACGCGGTTGCGGTCAAGCTCGAAGATCTCCATGTCTTTGAACTGCTTCCCGTCGATGGTCATCCGTATGAAGGTGATTTGCTTTTGGAAGCCGCTGTTGCCCGCCGCACCCGGATTGACGTGCAGCAGGTTGAGCCGCTTGTCGTACATCACCTTTAATATATGCGAGTGGCCGCAGATGTACAGGTCGGGCTTTTTCTCTTCCAGAATGTGCTTCACTTCGGGCATGTAGTGGCCGGGATAGCCGCCGATGTGGGTCATATAGACGTTCACGTCTTCCACATGGAAAAACAGGTCTTCGGGGTATTGCAGGCGCACGATGTGGTCGTCGACATTGCCATGAACGGCGCGGAGTGGCTTGAAACGTGCCAAAGCCTCGGCCGTCTCGATGTTGCCGATGTCGCCCGCATGCCACAACTCGTCAACGTCCTTGAAGAAGTCGAAAACCTGCGGGATGAGGGTGCAGTGCGTGTCAGACAAAATGCCGATGCGCTTCATCGTTATTTCAAGTTAATCATGAAACCAATGGCCAAGACTTCCTTGAACTGGATCTTAGAGCCTTCGATTCGAGCACCGGCTTCGTCGTAGAACGGGATGTCGTAGTCGTAGATCAGGTGCGTGGCAAGGTTGCAATTGAGCCAGTCGTTCACTTTCAGCACAAACATGTTCTGCCAGTCCACGTCGATGCGCTCGGGATGGTTGAGATAGTTGGAGAAGAGCTCGAGCTTCGAGTTGAAGTCGATGTTTTGTGCGATGGGATACTGGAACTTGGCCACGGCGCGGGCACCAAACTCATAGCGGATCTTGTTGCCCTTGGCGTGTTGTGTGGTGTCGCTCGGGTCGAGAGCGTTCACGCCGAAGGCGCCTATGGAAGCCAGATAGTCGTCGTTGACGATAGTCACGCGGCCCGTGACGGGCGAGAAGTAGAGCGAGAAATACTTGTTGGGCACCCATTCCACACCAAGACCCAAGCTGATGTAGGCAGGCGCGAGGAACTTGGAGATGTATTGCGTCGAGTCTTCGTCGTACTTGTAGCCCTTGGCAAACTGCGAGCGGAAGGCGAGCTCCGCGCTGTAGTTGAGGTGTTCGGTGGCTTTCAGGCCGGCCAACGAGGTGAACTCGATGCGGTCGTCAATTTTGACGGGCTTTTTCTTGAAGTCGTAGATGCTGTAGCCGAGGGCGGCGTTCAGTGTGTTGTCCCACTTGAAGTTGTCTTTCAGGTAAAAAATACCGTAGTTGAAGATGCCTTGTCCGCTGATGGCGTTCTGTCCGCCTGCGGCCCAGTTGGTGTAGGAGCTTTGGCCGAAATTCAGGCCGAAATTGCCTTTGTGCGACCAGCCTTGGGGTTGCTCGTCTTGAGCGAATGAAATGGTGGCAAATGCCAATGCCATTGCGGTTAGTAAAACTTTTTTCATTGTTGAATTGTTGGATGTTTAATTGTTGAATTATTGAATGTTCGTTTTTGATTGTTTTTCGATGTTTGTTTGGCAGGGATTGCGCGTTGCTTCATCGCCTGCCTAATATCCATCCTCCTTATAGGACTATCCTAACTCCCAACTCTTAACTGATTAATAGCTGTTTCCGTCCTGAAAGTTGCGGTTCCCGATGCTGAAAGTGATGTCCTGCATGTTGCGGCTACGGACGTATTTGCCATGACGTTCGGCTGGAATCCACACAGTTTCCTGCATCAAACGGATGGCCTCGTTGTCGCAGCCGCCTCCTACTGAGTTAACGACGACAATGTTAGACACGCTGCCGTCCGTCTCCACCACGAAACTCAGTCGCACCGTGCCTTGGATTTCGCGTTCCTTGGCCTCGGCGGGGAATTTCAGGTTCTTGTAAATGTAGTCGGCCATGTTGCCGCCGAAAGCGAAATAGGGCTTGGCCACCTCGTTCAACTGCTTGTACTCGAAAATGGCATTCGACGTATCAGCTTCCAAGGCGAGCGGCGGAGTTATGAGTTCGTGGCGTTTCCAATAGCGCTTGTAGCTCTTGGCGTTGAAATCGATTTCGTATTCGGTCTGGCTGTCGCAGGGGATGCCGTTGCGGGTGGCAGGTTTCCAGAGGATGGTCTTCACCAAGGCAATCGCAATGGGCGAAGCAGCCTCGCTGAATGTGGATTTTACCGTGTATTGGCTGCCAAGGCCGTCTTTGTCAACGTGCAGGCTGACAACCACTTTGCCGCTGTTGCCTTGCTGAAGGTCGGCTTCGGGATAAACGAGGTTTTGCGTGATGTAATCCTTGGTCAAGGCTTTGCCTGCAACGGGTTCGGGAGCGTTGCTTTGCGCTGTGGATCCTACCCATGCGAAAAGAAATGTCAGTGCTATAACGAGGCGCGTTTTCATGGCTTCAAGTGTTTCGTGTCGCAAAATTACAACAATTCAACAATCCAACAATCAACAATTCAACATTCTTCTTATTTTTGCGCAAAATTTTACGTTATGGAAGACAATTACAAGAACAATATGGTGTTCGGCATCCATCCCGTGCTAGAGCTGACACGCTCGCAAAAGGAAATCGAAAAGGTGTTTGTACAAGCAGGAACGCGCTCGCCTGAACTGACCGAAATCGCCAATTTCTGTCGCGCCAAAGGCATCCCGGTGCAATATGTGCCCATCGAGAAGATGAACCGCCTGACGCGCAAGAACCACCAGGGCGTGGTGGCCTTCATCTGCCCGATCGAATACCAGCCTTTGGAAAACGTGGTTTCAGCCATCTTCGAAGATGGTCGCGACCCGTTCATCCTGATGCTCGACCGCGTGACCGACGTGCGCAACTTCGGCGCCATCGCCCGCACGGCCTATGCCGCCGGCGTGGATGCCATCGTCATCCCCAACCACGGCTCTGCCCTCATCAACGGCGACGCGATGAAGACCTCGGCAGGGGCTTTGTCGCTCATCAACGTGTGCCGTGTTGAGAATATGAAGGATGCCATCGACTTCCTGAAAGCCAGTGGCTTGCGCCTGGTGGGCTTCACCGAGAAGGCCCAAGAGAGCCTTTGGAAATCCGACCTCACCGGCCCGCTCTGCATGATGATGGGTTCGGAAGAGGACGGCATCAGTCCCGCCTATCTCAAACGCTTAGACGACCACCTGATGATTCCCATGCCCGGCGACATTGATTCGTTGAATGTCTCGGTGGCCACGGGCGTGGTTTGTTTTGAGGTGGTGCGGCAGAGGATGGGATAAATGTGTAGAGACGCGCCATGGCACGTCTCTACCAGTTTCAACGGGGTGTGTAAAATTCATCATCTTTCCAATTCGCCACGTTGTTTTCAATATAGGAGGCGATGCGGTTCATTTCTGAATTGTCGCGGATGATGTGGTCGTGGAAACGGGGCTGCCAGGAGAAATCGAGGGCGTTTTCGTTGGCGAAATGGGTTACGGCAGATTTAATGCCTCGGATAATAACGGCTAATGAACCTCGTTTTGGTGACCTTTCAGCCATGTGTTCGTCTTTCTCCGTCTCGTTTGTAGAGACGTAGCGTGCTACGTCTCCTTCAGAATGATTTGGTTCCATGGATGAGACGTTGCACGCAACGTCTCTACAAGCTGACACAACAACAATGGCATGAACATGATTGGGCATAATGGTAAACAATGGAATCTCGGCATAAAGATAATGCGTTGAAACATTTTGAAATTGTTCGGCGGCATACCCACCAATTTCCGATAGAACCATTTCTCCATCTCGAATTTCACCGAAAAAATGTTCCCGATATTTCGTGCAGATGGTGATGAAATAGATTCCTCCGTCATAATCATGCCATATTGCACGGGCGGATTCAATGCGATATTTGTTTTGCCATCTGTCGTCTGACATACCTGTTTGATTTAGGGTTTCGTTTGTAGAGACGTAGCGTGCTACGTCTTAATAATAACCATTAGACGTTGCACGCAATGATTGATGATCGCATTTCTTTCATAAGACGTTGCACGCAACGTCTCTACAAATTCTACATTATTTCAAATATTTATCCAACCAATTATAGAACCTACGTTGCCACAACACGCCGTTCTGCGGTTTCAGCACCCAGTGGTTCTCGTCAGGGAAATAGAGGAATTCGGCGTCGAGGCCGCGTAGGATGGCGGCGTTGTAGGCCTGCATGCCTTGCGTGAAGCAGATGCGGTAGTCCAAGCCGCCGTGGATGACGAGGATGGGCGCGGTCCATTTGTCGACAAAGAGGTGGGGCGACTGGGCGTAGGTCTTGCGCACGGTGGGGTTGTTCCAATCCCAGAAGGGGCCGCCGAGGTCCCAGTTGACGAACCACATCTCCTCGGTCTCAAGGTATTGTGCCTCAAGGTTGAACATGCCGTCGTGGGCGATGAGGGCCTTGAAACGACCATCGTGGTGACCGGCTAACCAATACACGCTGAAGCCGCCGAAGCTGGCACCCACGGCACCGAGGCGGTTCTCGTCGATGTAAGGCTCCTTGGCCAACTCGTCGATGGCGCTGAGGTAGTCCTTCATGCACTGTCCGCCGTAGTCGCCGCTGATTTCCTCAAGCCATTCCTGACCGAAGCCGGGCAAGCCGCGACGGTTGGGGGCGACGATGATGTAGTCGTTGGCGGCCATCATCTGGAAGTTCCAACGGTAGCTCCAGAACTGGCTCACCGTGCTTTGCGGTCCGCCTTCGCAGTAGAGCAGGGCAGGGTATTGCTTGTTGGCGTCGAAGTGGGGCGGGTAGATGACCCACACGAGCATGTCCTTGCCATCGGTGGTCTTCACCCAGCGTTCCTCGACGTTGCCCATCGTGAGTTGGGCAAAGATGTTGTCGTTGATGTGCGTGATTTGCGCGGCCTCGCCCGTGGTGGGGTCGACGCTGAAAAGCTCCGTCGGGTGGCTCATCGACTGGCGACCGGCAATCAGCTTGTCGCCGTTGAAGTGTACGGAGACGTAGTTGTGCTTGCCATCCGTCAGCTTTTTGATTTCGCCGTTTTCGAGGCTGAGGGCGTAGAGTTGGTCGGTGGCATATTTGTCGCTGATGAAGTAGAGCGTCTTGCTGTCGTCAGCCCAGCTGAAGCCCGTGCAGCATTGGTCGAAGCGGGCGGAGTAGTCGGTCTTTTCGCCCGTTTCAAGGTTCATCACGAAGAGGCGTTGCTTGTCGCTCTCGTAGCCGTCACGCTCCATGCTCTCCCAGGCCATCCATTTGCCGTCGGGCGAGATGACGGGGTTGAGGTCGTAGCCCATCATGCCTTCGGTGAGGTTCTTGCACTCGCCGCTTTGGATGATGTATTGGTAGATGTCGGAATTGGTCGAAAGGGCGTAGTCCTTGCCCACTTTCTTGCGGCAGCAATAGACGAAGCTCTTGCCGTCGGGCAGCCATTGCACCTGCTCCATGCCGCCGAAAGGTCGCAGCGGGGCTTCCCATTGCTCGCCTTGCATGGCGTCAAACGAGGCCTCGATCTTGCCGCTGCTGAAGTTGCCCACGAAGATGTGGCCGTAGGTGTCGACCCAGTGGTCCCAGTGGCGGTACATCAGGTCGTTCATGATGCGGCCCGACGATTTGTCGAGGTCGGGATAGATGTCGGCCACGGTCTCTTTCAACTTCACTTCCTTGGTGAAGATGACCTGCTGGCAGTCAGGCGAATAGAGGAAACCATTGATGTCGTCTTTCTCG
>CAMOCK010000088.1 GCA_946610645.1 uncultured Bacteroidales bacterium | reverse complement strand
CCTTCCTCTCGCCCTTCCCAGTCCACGTCACGGATGAAACCATTAGGCTTGGAAAAGTCACCCATACAAAGGCCGACGCTGTAGATGTCGGGGTTTTTCATCAGTTCGTCACGAATGGGTCCAACTTTGTAGCAGGGCGTTACCAGACTGTTGAGTGACACAATGTTAGACATATCAACGCCTTTGTCGGAATGTCGCATAAAAGTGAGTTGCAACAGAATTACAATCGTAAACACGGCAGCAAGCGAAGAGAGGCCCACCTGAAACACCGAACTCGCATTGCTGATGCGGATGCCTTTCAAGTGGCGCATCTTGCCTTTCAGCACATCGGCGAAGGCCACACTGCGAAGGCAATATTGCCCAAAAAGGCTTGAAGCCAAAGGCAACAGCACCAAAAGTGCAAGGCAGAAAAAGAGCAGCCATTTGTCGAAACGCAACTGCACGGGCACACCTATCCATGACTGGAACGCGGGCAGCAACCCCCACACAGCCAACAAGGAAAGCCCCATCGCCACAAGGGTGATGAGCAGGGTCTCCAATAAGTTACTCGAAAAAATCCTGAACTCACTGCCCCCAAACACCCGCTTGACCACCCTGTTTTTGGTTTGCTGCACCGAATACGACACATCGAGCGTGGCGCAATTCACGATGGTAACCGCCACGATGAGCAGGATGCCAAAGATGATAATCCAAACATAGGAGGCATTGCCGTTACCCACACTTTTCGGGTCATTGTAATCGGTGTGCAGGTGGATGTCGCGCAAAGGCTGGAATTCCAACCATTGCTGCTTATCGTACTTCTCCGTTTGGATGTTGGCTAAGCGTTTCATCTCCGCCTTGCTGAACAGCGCATTTTCCCTCAATTTGACGTAAATCGTCTGGTTTTCAGTGATGTTGCGGTACAGATTGAGTTGATGGCTATCCATCGGTACCACCACCTCGAAAGGCAGATGCGTGTTCGTTGGCACATCCACCACCAAGGCAACGGTGTAAACGGTTTCTATGTGCATATAGGAACAGACCAAAGGCTGCCCTATGGCCGAACCGTCATAAAGTTTTTGCGCCATCTCTTTGGAAATGGCCGCTTCGTTGGGCTGAAGAATGTGATGCGGTTCGCCTTCCACTACGGGATAGGTAAACACCTTGAAGAAATTGTCGCTGGTCGTCAAAGCCATCACCTCAAAGGATTCGTTGCATTCCATATCCCTAACTGTGTTGGGATTCAGGTTGGTATAGTGCGAAACCACGCTCACACATTCCTCCACCTGAGGCACGGCATCAGGCAAGTCATAGCGCAATTGGCAGACTCCGCCTGTGTATCTAGTGCCCGTGGCCTTATCCACCGACACCAAGCGGTAAATTCGGTCGCCGTCCTCGACAAAACGGTCGTAGGAAAACTCGTGCAACACCCACTGGAACAGCAATGTAGCGGAAGTGATGCCAATGACCAAGCAAAAAACATTGATAAAGAAATGCTTGCGTTTTGGTTTCAGAACTAATTTATTCATTTTATAATTATATTGATTAATTTATCGCTGCAAAAATAAATAAATTTTGTTTTCATTACCTATCTATGAATAAAAAAATGTATCTGCAAAAAGAAAATTCCGTTTATAACGTGCTCAGAAGCATAAAAAAACATCGTTCCAAGCACGGTATGAGCAGATTTTTCTATTACTCCAACGCCCTATACCCCATCCTCTCCATCTTCTCCACCTGCAAAGAAGCCTGCCCGAATTCTTCCGTCACTTTGCCCAAAAGCAGATACACGCCATCGCCTTGGAAGGGCCACGCCTTCAAGGTTTGCGGGAAATGCACCGTGTCGAAAGCCTCGCCCGTGGCATCGACAAAGGTGCCGAGGGCCATCAGGTCGCCACGACTCGTGCGGACGTATTTCACCGTCACCAACTTGCCCAACATCCGGAAACTTCGCCCCACGAAATTGAGCATCTGGCAAGCCATCAGCTCGCCACGGAATTTGGTTTTCAGCATGTCGAACCACGTCATCGTGACGGGAAAACCGTAGAGTTCAATCTCATCGTAGGCATTTTGCAAGGCGTTGGTCGCGAAGTCAGGAAACTCGAAATGCTGGCTTTCCATCGGGAAAAGCGTTTCGGGCTGCTCCTTTTTGCCTTCACTCTTGTTAAGATGCGCTTGCCACAGCAGCTCGGCTTTGGGCTTTCGCGTGAAACTGAGCGCGCCACCGCGAATGAGCAGGATAAGTTGCTCCAAGCGGAACGGTACCCGCCGGACAAAGTCGTCGAAGTTGGCAAACGGGCCGTTGGCCTTGCGCTCGGCGATGAACCGCTCAACAAATTGCTGATCAATGCCTTGTAGATGCACAAAACCCATAAAAATTGTCCTACCATTCAAGGTGGTTAAATATTCACTGCTGTTGACGCAAGGCAAGTGGATTTTCGCACCCATGCGCCGCGCCTCGTTGAAGTAGAACCAAGTCTGATAGAACCCGCCGAAATTGTTGATGACAGCCACCTGAAACTCAAGCGGATAGTGGCTTTTCAGGTAGAGGCTTTGGTAACTTTCCACAGCATACGAGGCCGAATGCGCCTTCGAGAACGAATAGCCCGAAAACGACTCAATCTGCCGCCAAAGCTCGTGCACCAAGGCATCGGGATAGCCTTTGGCCTTGCAGTTGTCGAAGAAGCGTTTCGTAACCACCTCAAACTCAGACTTGTCGCGCATCTTGTGACCCATCATGCGACGCAATACGTCGGCTTCGGCCAAGTCCAAGCCCGCAAAGTAATGCCCCACTTTCAGCACGTCCTCTTGGTAAATCATCACGCCGTAGGTCTCGGCCAAAAGCTCTTTCAACAGCGGGTGCTTATAGTCCACATTTTCAGGGTGATGGAAGCGGTTGGTGTATTCGCGCATCATGCCCGACTTGGCCACGCCTGGGCGGATAATCGAGCTGGCCGCGACCAAGGTCTTGTAATCGCTGCAACGCAACTTGCGTAGCAGGCCGCGCATCGCCGGACTCTCGATATAGAAGCATCCGCAGGTCTCGGCTTTCAATAGCTGCCGCCGAATCAGTTCGTCCTGTTTCAGTGCGCCGATTTGGTGGATGTCGATGCGGACGCCACGAGTGCGTTCCACCATCTCCACCGCGTCGCGGATGTGGGCGATGCCGCGTTGGCTGAGGATGTCGATTTTCACTAACCCGATTTTCTCAGCGGAATACATGTCGTATTGCGTCGTCTGGAAGCCCTTCGGCGGCAGATCGAGG
>CAMOCK010000087.1 GCA_946610645.1 uncultured Bacteroidales bacterium | reverse complement strand
TGGCCATGGCATCCACCTTGCACACCTTCGAGAGGATCTCAGAGACCAAGGTCTTGTCCACCACGTTGCCCAACTCCTCCGACGTATGGATCTCCCGGTCGGCATCAGCCTCGTCGATCAAGTCGATGGCCTTGTCGGGCAGGAAACGGTCGCTGATGTAACGCACCGAAAGCTGCACGGCGCTGATGATGGCCTCATCCAAGATACGGATGTGGTGGTGCGTCTCGTAACGCTCCTTCAAGCCACGCAAGATGCTGATGGCCGAAGCCTCGTCAGGCTCGTCGATCATGACCTTCTGGAAAAGACGATCCAGCGCCTTGTCCTTTTCGAAATACTGCTGGTATTCCTTCAAGGTGGTGGCACCGATGGCACGCAGCTCGCCACGGCTCAGGGCCGGCTTCAGGATGTTGGCCGCATCCATGGCGCCTTCGCCACCACCTGCGCCTACCAAGGTGTGAATCTCATCGATGAACAGGATGACCTCGCCATCGCTGTCCACGACTTCCTTGACGACGTTCTTCAGACGTTCCTCAAACTCGCCCTTGTATTTTGCGCCGGCGAGCAAGGCTCCCATGTCCAAGCTGAACACGGTCTTCGTCTTCAGGTTCTCAGGCACGTCGCGGTTGACGATACGCTGGGCCAAGCCCTCCACGATGGCGGTCTTACCCACACCCGGCTCGCCTATTAATATGGGGTTGTTCTTGGTGCGTCGGCTCAGGATTTGCAGCACACGACGGATTTCCTCATCACGGCCAATCACGGGGTCGAGCTTGCCTTGCTGGGCCAACTCGTTCAGGTTCTTGGCGAAGCGGTTCAGGCTGTCGTAGTTCTGTTCGGCATCTTGCGAGTCCACTTTTTTGCCCTTGCGGAACTGCTGGATGGCCTTTTCGAGGTCGTCCTTGCGGATGCCTTGGTCTTTCATCATCTGCGAGGTAATGCTGTTGCTCTCGAAGATGGCCAGCAGCAGGTGTTCGATGGAGATGTACTCGTCGCCCATCTTCTTGGCCAAGGTCAAGGCGTCGTTGAAAACGCGGCTGACCTCTGAGGAATAGTACAACTCGGTGCCGCTGGAGCGTGGTTGCGAGTTGATGGTCTGGTCGAGGGCCTCGTTGAGTCGCGTCATGTTGACGCCCAACTTCTTCATCAGGTTGGGCACCAAGTAGTCGTCGCTCAGGATCATGCCCTTGAGCAGGTGGAAGCTCTCAATCGTCTGGCTTTGGTGCGACTGCGCGATTTCCATAGCCTTGTTGATGGCTTCCTGCGATTTGATTGTGAATTGGTTGAAGTTCATATTTTGTTTTTCCTTTCTTTGTTTCTTTTTTGACGCGAGACTGCGGGACGCGGGACTTCGGGACTTCGGGGCAAGAACCCTGAGCCTGTCGAAGGACCATTTCGCGGTCTCGCATCGACGACAATCAAAATCCTAGCCAATTCCGCCTTGGCGAAATTTTGGCTTGATTTATGACAAAATGACAGAAAATTAAAAGATTAATGATTATTTTTCGTGACAAAATGACAACAAACAATCATATCCATCTGTTATTTCATATCAACGACGGAATGTGTGTAGTCCGAATTTCAAGCACACCTATGCCTGCAAATAATCCAAGTCGCCCAACATACGAGTGATGACGCTTCGGAAATCCACTTTGAAACCTTCGTTTTGCTGGTACTCTTTGTATAACGACATGTCGCCCTTGCGCTTTTTGCGGATGATACGGTCGATGATTTGCACCATAAGGGCATCCACGGCTTGCTGGTCGGGATTGCCCACCACCAGCGATTTGTAGTCTTCGTCTTCAGCCACCGCCTGTGCAACGCTTATCATCTTCATTTTCTGGTCATCGGGCGTGGCATCCCAACCGTTAAACCACCGTTGGTTGAACTCTTTCAATATCTCATCCAAGGGGTCTTTGACTTCCTTCTCCGAACCCGCATTGACCATCGTTGGTTTCAACGGGTCGATGGTGGTCTCGCCGGCATCCAAGATAACGGCCTCATTCAAAGCGGTGCGGCGCAGACCGTAAGTGTTCAAATCCACCGAATCCAACAAGTCCTTCAGCCCGTCATCACCGTTGTTGGTCACATGTAGGCCTGGAATGAGATAGCGTAGGAACCAAAACAGCTTTTCCCAATCCTTCATCTCGAAGGGCATGATGGCAGCCACCCGCGAATAAATCTTCACAAACTGTTTGCACTTCATCTTGAAATCAGCCTTGCCGTTTTCGGGCCAATCAATCTCAATGTTGAAACGGTCGACTGCTTTGTCAATGATGGGCGCCCATTGGTCGGCATTGGCTCCATGGATGTATAATTCGATGAACGCGCCGACCTCGTCCATATCGAAAACGCCAAACGAGAGCAATGTGCTCTTTAGCTCATGCAAGATGTTGACATCAGTGGCTTCCGACAAAGTCGTAGAGGTGTAGAACGGGTCAAAAGCCTCCTTGATATCATCTTGTGTATTATAGAAATCAAGGATAAACAGGTCTTCACTCAACTTGCCCAAGTCGGGGGCCGAACGGTTGAGACGCGAAAGAGCTTGAACGGCCAACACGCCAGCCAAAGGCTTGTCGACATACATGGCACAGAGCTTGGGCTGGTCGAAGCCCGTAAGGTACTTGTTGGCCACAACCAAAATGCGGTTGTCGTCAGCATCGAATCTCTCTGCCGTCTGTGAGTCAGGAAAGCCATTCATTCCCGCTTCCGTGTAATCCGTAAACTTACCCATAGACTCTGCCGCATAGCTATAACCCATTCCATTTGTTTGCGACGATTCCGAAACCGACATCGTTTGCATCCGTTTTTCACCGCTGAAGGCAATCAATATATTGTAAGGCAAGCCTTTCTCATTGACGATTCTGTTCAATGCCCAATAGTATTTGATGGCACACTCAATGTCCTTGGTCACCACCATGGCCTTGGCCTTGCCTTTCAGCTTGTGGCTGCGGAAAACTTTTGCGTCGAAATGCGCCAACATCACTTCAGCCTTGGCAGCGATGGTTTGCGGGTCACGCTCAACGGCACTCCTCAGCTTTTTCTGCGCCCGCTCGTTGTTGTATTCGGGGTTGTCCTCGATGCTCTTGGTGAGTTCGTAATAGCTACGATAGGTGGTATAGTTGGTCAGCACGTCAAGGATGAATCCTTCCTCGATGGCTTGTTTCATGCTGTAGAGATGGTAAGGATGGAATTTGCCTTCGGCGTCCTCGCTACCAAAACGCTCCAGTGTTTCTCGTTTCGGCGTTGCCGTGAACGCAAAATAAGAGCAGTTGGTGCTCATCTTGCGGTCTTTCATCAGTTTTTCCAACAAGGCATCGGTGTCGCTGCCGTCAGTGTCGGCGTCTTTTTGCACCGTGGCATTGAGCTTGTCGGCAGCTATGCCCGATTGCGAGCTGTGGGCCTCATCGATGATGACGGCAAAGTTGTGGTCGCTCACGTCGCTGATGGCGTCGCAGATGAAGGGGAACTTCTGTATCGTGGTGATGATAATGCGTTTGTTATTCTCAATGGCTTCCTTCAAATCCTTCGAGGTGTCGGCATGAGCCACGATTTTGGCGCTTTGGCCGAACATCTTGATGTTGTCGGAAATCTGCTTGTCGAGCAGGCGACGGTCGGTGACCACGATGACCGAGTTGAACAAAGGCGCATCCACGGCTTTGGCTCTCACCGCATCCATCGTATTAGGGCAGGTCTTGATGAGCTTGTAGGCCAACCAAGTGAGCGAGTTGGATTTCCCCGACCCAGCTGAATGTTGGATGAGATAGGTCTTCCCCACTCCCTTGTCAGCCACGTCATCCACCAACTTGCTCACCACATCCAACTGATGATAGCGCGGGAAAATGAGCTTCTTGGCGTTCTTCATGATGTGCGACACCTTCTTCTGGGTCTTGGCTTCGTCGTAGTCGAAGCAGACGTAGTTCATGATGATGTCGGCTACGGTGTCCTTTTGCAGGATTTGTTCCCACATATACGCGGTCTTGTAGCCACCCTCGGCATTCACGGGATTGCCCGCGCCTTGGCCGTTGGGCAGACCTTTGTTGAAAGGCATGAAATAGGTCTTATCCAAGTTGAGTCTCGTGGTGAAAAACACCTCGTCCTTGTCCATGGTGAAGTGCGCAAGGCAACGTCCGAAGTTGAGCAAGGTTTCCTTGGGGTTGCGTTCCGTTGACTTGTATTGCTTTTGCCCGTCGTATTTGGCGGTTTGGTGGGTCCAAGGGTTCTTCAGCTCGAAGGTGAACACAGGCAAACCGTTGACGAACAGCACCATATCAATTTCAAGACCTGGATTGGCGACTGAGAACGTCTGCTGGCGCGTGAGTGAGAACTGGTTTTGGGCGTATTTCAGTTTGGAAAGCTCGCTATCGGCAGCCGAAGGTCGGGGATAGAACAGCGAAAGATGGATGTTGTCAACGTCCACGCCTTCGCGCAGCACCTTGATGACGCCGAAGGTCTCGATGTCCTTCGAGATGCGCTTTGGCAGTTCGGTTTTCAGGTCTTTTCCCTTGTATTCGTTCAGCACGTCGTGTTGTGTGCTTTCGAGGAAAGCCCAGAGCCGCCGCAGGTCGATGGCCAGTTTCTTGTCCATGTCCTTGGGCTGGCCCCAATAGTATTGTTGCGCATCGGGCGATTGGACTTCCACGTCGTTCTGCCCATTGGCCGAGCGTTCCTCGTGGGTGCTGCCCACCAAGGCTTTCTCTATCAGTGCCTCGAAGGCTTGTTCGTTGGTTTTGCTCGTGTTCATTTCGTTGGTTTTTCTGGTATTAACACAATCCACCGTCCGCCCTTGTCGGGACCTACGCGTCGAATAAAGCCCTCTGCTTGCATTTCTTTGATGATTTTTTTAATAGTAGTATGTCCTACGCCCAATTCATTCTCAAAATCCGAAATTGTAACTCCTTGGTTTTGATCAATCATAGATATAATTGCCTCAGCTTTTTCTGGCCACTTTTCTGGCCACTTTTCTGGCCACTTTTTCTGGCCATCACTCGTTCCTACGACATTCCCTACGACTTTCCCATCCTCCGCTTCGCCTTCTTCAGGTATCCAATTGTAAGGCACAATCATGCGGATATAGTTGCCGCCGAACTCAAAATTCTCACGCCCGTATATGCGCATAATACGGTTCATACCCGATCCAAGCGACTCCACCATCTCCACATCGCGGAAGACACGCATCAATTCCCTATTGCGAGGCAGGCTCACCCCATTGAAAAAGTCCTCTTTAGTCAGACCCAACGGAATTCGGCCTATGGAGGTGATTTCCAAACGGTCGGAAAAGAGTTCGATTTTTGAAGGTGCTCCGTAAATATAGTCGTTATGGACAACTGCGTTGATAACCGCCTCGCGCACTGCGATTTTATCCCATTGCGGGGTGTCGATTCGCCTTGTCGAGGTAATCACCGACGACACCTTGTTTTCCACGTCCAGCTTGTCAAGTACTTTCATTGTGGCGGTAATCAGGCAGCAATAACCGTACTCGTTGTTAGAGATAAGGTCGCAACGGTCTTTGCCCGCGTATTTTGCCAACTTCATCGAATTGCCGTTCTCATCGGCGAGCAGGTATGCCACATAATTGTATTTCCCGTCGTCGGTCATCAAATCGAGCGAACGGATGAAATTGTCGTTGAGCTGAAATCCTTTTTCAGTGTAATAGATTTTGAGTTGGGCGAAGGTCAAGTCTTGGCGCGGCGAAACCACATTTTTGAGCGAGTTGTGCACTCTTCGGGCAAAAAGGTCTTCGATTTGTTCATTCGTCATCGGTTCGGCTGCCGTACCCACACGGATAAAACAGCCCTTTTCCGAAAGGCCGTAACGTGTTTTGTAATAAGGTTTTTCGCTTCCGCTGGCGATAAAAACCTTGATAACGGGAATGTTGTCTATTTCCTCGACCTTGACATCGAACAATCCCATCGGCGAAGGTGAAATCCCCGTGCGGATACGATCCTTGATTTTCAGCATATCCCCGTCAATGTCCTTCACCCCGACGGCTTTCCCGTCATCATCCACACCTATGTAAATGATGCCGCCTTCCCGGTAGTTGAGAAACGCCACCACCTCGCGCTCCAAATCAAGCTCGCGCGTCAGCTCTCGTTTGAATTCTATGCGATTCGTCTCCGTCATTTGCATCTATGTTCATCTTTGCAAAAATAGCGCTTTTATCAAATCCCCCAAAATTTTTTCGCCCATTTTGTCAAATCCCCCAAAATTTTCCTTTCATCCCACTTTCACCTTCCCCGTCACCACTTCATTGATGATGATCTGCTTCCGCTCCTGAAGAAGGGAGATTTGCTTCATTTTACTATTTAGACATAAATCTATTTCATTAATCTCTCTTTTCAAATAATTGGATATGTCGCATTGTTCTTGTAAAGGAGGCAACAAAACAGGTAAACCTCTCAATAATTGCTGACTTAGAGAAGCACGTATAACAAGATTCATTTCCTTTACAAAAAATGACCGATGGATATTTGCTCTAAAATAATACATAGAGAAATTCGGGTCTAATAAACCAGCCTGAGGTCTAAATCTTATTAGAAAACCTGCAAACACAGCATTAGGGATAGTTTCTAAACAAGTACTTGTAAAACCAATTTCTTCTGCTGTTTCAGATGTTCTTGTAAAAAACACATCTCCCTTCTCTACGGAAAAAATCAATCTTTCCTGCATCGAAGATTTTGCAAGACCTGAAACGAGCTTTGGTAATGAATAGTTCTTATATACATCTGAATAACTGACAAATGGCTCTCCCTCTCCAAAATAAGAGGAATCATGGCTCACACCATTTATTGTTGAACCTATTGTACCAAGTTTTCGAATCTCCCAATGTTCCGGCACCTCCCCGATCCATTCCACGCCGCTGTCCTTCATGCGGGCGTTGGGGTTGAGGCCACGGGTTACGGCACGGTTGATGATGATTTGCTTGCGCTCGTTCAAGAGGTCGATCATCTTCTGCTGCTGCGCTATGGCGGCGTCAATCTTCGCGGTGACATTGTCAAGATAGGCAGCTATGGCAGATTGCTCGGCGGATGAAGGAACAGGGACACGCTCGTTTTTTATCGTATCTTGGCTAATGTTAGGTTGACCGCCACCTTTAGATTGAAATATTAAGTCGGTTCTTGCAGCTAAATAAGCATAAAACGCAAATTTTGTGTCAATTTTAGGTGACTTAGGTAATACACAACAAGCTTGGTTAACAGTCGTGTCAATACTCAATATCCCAAGTTTTCCAATAGTTGCTCCATACATTGCAATTATTAAAGAACCTTGGGGATAAATAGTTAAGTTCGTTTCTCTAAGTGCTTTTTCTGTTATCTTCTTTGAAGTTTCAATTATGTAACTATCATTTAAATCACCTGTTTGTAAAAAGGGAAAACCTTCCTCTGTATAATACTCTTCACTGCCACTTTTGGGAGTGGTTCCACTTCCAATATGCGAAAAAAGGTGTGATGTTTTAATCACTTCCCAATGACTCGGAATCTCGCCGAGCCATTTCACGCCGCTGGGTTTGTATGTATCGTATCGTTGCATAAGACTAAATCATTTGTAAAACTTCCCAATGTCCACCTTTTGCTCCGCCCACACGCTGTATGATGCCATCTGCCTGAAGTTGGCGTATGTTTTTCTTTACCCCGCTTTCCGAAAGCCCCGTAATGGCTTGCAGATCCTTAATGGTAACAACCGGATTATCACGCATGGCCGAAATGATTTTCTGGTTACTTTTTTGGTTACTTTTTTGGTTACTTTTCACCATTTCATCCAACGCTTCCTTCAGACAACCCAGCATGAAAACGATGAACGGTGTACTTGATGCCTCATGGTCGCTTTTCATAATGGCGGCATAATATTCCTGTTGGTGCTCCTTGACAATGGTTTCCACCGGTATCCATGCGAAGATGGGTTTCCATTGCATCAGAAGCAAGGTTTGCCACATTCGCCCCAAGCGTCCATTGCCGTCGGCAAATGGATGGATAAACTCAAATTCATAATGGAACACACACGAACTGATGAGCGGGTGAGTTTTTGTGGTTTTCACCCAATCAAGCAATTCGCCAATAAGCAGTGGTACTCGTTGGGCAGGTGGTGCCATGTGGATGCACACCTCGCCGTTAAACACGCCAACGCCCCCTGAACGAAAGCGTCCACATTCACGAACAAGGTCAGTCATCATCAGTTTATGGGCCTTCAGCATATCTTTCTCCTTATACGGATCCAGTTCCAGCATCAATTCGTAGGCATCAATGGCGTTTTTCACCTCCTGTATTTCGTTGGGCGCACCAAGCACTCGCTTGCCTTCCACGATGGCGGTCACTTGATCCAACGATAACGAATTGTTCTCGATAGCCAGCGATGACTGAATGGTCTTAATACGGTTTTCCCTACGTAACTGTGGTGTGGGCAGTTGCTCGGCTGAGGCAGTAAGATGCCCCACTTTTTCGGCAATCTCTGCAACAAGTGTCGTGATTTCGTCAGTTATCGTAAACGGCGGGACGTATGTAGGTTCTGTGTTTTTGGCCATATTACATCAGATTAAACAGTGACTGTATAAACCCTTGACTTTGGCGGTCGAGTTCGAGGATGTCGCGCTCGTTCTCTTCCAAGGTGCGCAGCGGCGCGGGCTTGTAGAAATACTTGTTGAACGAGATTTCGCAGCCTATCTTGGTCGGTGGAAGGTTGATCCAAGCATCGGCCACGTATGGACGCACCTCGCGCTGGAAATATGCGTAGATGTCTTCCTTCACGGGGATCTTCTCCGTGTCGCGCAAGTCGCTGTCGCTTTCGTATTCAACATATTGGCACACATAGCTTCCCTTCTTGCCAGGATAATAGCCGTAGTCCGACAGACGCTTTTCGTCCACGCCAAAAGTGGCCAGCAGTTTCTCCACCTCCTTGCTGCCAACCTTGTGTTGCTTCTTGACGACGGGAGCGGCTTCGGGGTCGGTCACCGACATGGCACGGGCTATGGCATTCAATTTGTTGCCTTTCACGTCCATCTTCAACGCCTTGGCCGCAGCCTCAATCTTGGCGACAAACAGATTAAAGTCCATGAAGACTTCCGTGCCGACGGTATGCATGAGTTGTTTGGCGGCCTCCATCAACTCGCGGCGGCTCTGCCATTCCTTAACGCTGATGAGTTTCGCCAGCTTCTTGTCGGTCAGCTTTATCTCGTTGTCGTTCAAATACTCCTTGATGTTCGGGATTTCAGCATCCAAGCCTTCAAACACCTGGTTGCCGTAAGCCTGATACAGCCATTTTGAAAGTTCGAGTTCGCCATTGTCGTAAAGCAACTCATCAATTTTCAGGGCGTTGAACTGGCTCTTCAAGCGCAAAGGCCGCTCGATGGTGACGTTGTAGAAGCGGAAGTCGTCGCCATCGAAAATCTTGGAGGCCACCTTGTCGGCATCGGCTTCCTTTTCCACGAAGTCCATGTAGGTCTTCAGGATGGCATTGCGATGTTCGGGCGTGATGGTGCAGTTGCGCGAGCCTTGGTTTTTCCTCAATTTCTCAAAGGCCTGGGAAGCGTCGATCAGCTGCACCTTGCCTTTGCGGTTGTCGGCCTTCTTGTTGGTCAAAAGCCAAACGTAGGTAGTGATGCCTGTGTTATAGAAGATGTTGTTAGGCAATTGGATGATGGCATCCACCAAGTCATTCTCAATCAGATAGCGACGGATATTGCTCTCGCCACTACCCGCATCGCCCGTAAACAGCGACGACCCATTGTGAATGGAGGCCACGCGACTGCCTTGAGGCTGGAACTCCAAAGGCTTCATCTTGTCGACTTCTTCGAGCATAAACAGCAGTTGCCCGTCAGAAGTGCGCGGTGTGCTGTCGAGCACTTCTTCTTCACCTGCGAAATTGGTCAACGACAGTTCAAAACGATGGTCAAGCAAGGTCTTTTCGTGGTAAATCTTCTCCTTGTCGGTCTTCCACGACTTGCCGTATGGCGGATTGGTGATCATATAGCCAAACGACTTGTCGGAAAAGGCGTTATCGGTAATGGTGTTGCCCAGGTGCATCCCACCCGGGTCGACGCCCTTGATAATCAAGTCGGACTTACAAATGGCGTAGGTCTCCGGGTTGATTTCGGTTCCCGACAGTTGGATGGCCGCACTCCTGACACCAATATCCATAAGGTATTCGCGGCTTTCGGTCAGCATACCGCCCGAACCGCAAGCGGGGTCGTACAATGAGATAATCTTGGGCAGGTTGTCCTTCACCGGCTCAAAAACAAGGTGCGCCAACAGCGAAATGGCATCGCGGGGCGTGAAGTGTTCGCCCGCTTCCTCGTTGTTCTCCTCGTTGAAACGACGCAGCAACTCCTCAAACACGGTGCCCATGCCAATGTTGGTCATGGCAGGCAGCATGATGCCATCGGGGCCTTTCACCTCCTTGTCCGTCAGGTTGATGCGAGGGTCGGTGATTTTCTCGATGATGGACAAAAGCCGGTCGTTGTCGGCCAACTTGCGTGCTTTGTTGTAATACTCGAAGTTCTTCAGCACATCGCGCACATTCTCGCTGAAGCCGTTTAAATACTCCACGAAATTGTCGTAAAGGATGTCGTTGTTGTCCGAAGCCTGTGATTTCAGGCGGTTCAGCGTCCACTTGCTGGTGTTGAAAAAACTCAATCCAGTGATGTCTTTCAACACGCCCTCGTCCATATTGTCCAAACCACTTTCCTCGATCTCCTGTTCCACTTCTTCCTTGGTAGGCTCAAGCAAGGCATCCAAACGGCGCAACACCACCATGGGCAAAATGACATCACGGTATTGGCCACGCAAAAAAACGTCGCGTAGCACATCGTCGGCAATCGACCAGATAAACGAAACTATTTGATTATGTGATATTTCCATATATTAACAAATATTCAATCCAATGTTCTCTATTGAGTTTCAAAAATACAAAGAAAATCCGATTCCACCAAATAATTAAGTTACCCAAACACAAAATAACAAGCCCACAAGCCTATTTTTCCCTACCTTTGCCCCCCCAAAAACCGATCATCATGGAAAACAAGATACAAACCGCTCCTGAGACCCAAACCGAGGCCATCGGATGTGAAGCCACCAACACCACAAAATGTCTCAATTGCGGCACCGAGTTCGAAGGCAAATATTGTCCCGAATGTGGGCAGAAGGCCGACACGGGCCGCTTTACGATGCGGTTCGTCTTCCAAAACCTCATCGCTGCCATCATCAGCAACGACGGCGGCGTTTGGTTCACGCTCAAGAACCTCTTCACCCGTCCCAGCGCAATGGTTGTCGAAATCCTCAACGGCAAGCGCAAACGCTACTTCTCCCCTTTCCCCATGCTGTTTTTCGCCCTGACGGTCTACATCCTGCTGTTTACGTTCACCGGCAGCCGCCAATCCGTTCAAGAACTGGAAAGCTTAAGCGTCGAAGACACAGAGACCGTGAAATCCGACACGACAGTTTTTTCTTCAGACCTGGCTTCACTGCCTGTTTCAGCAAGATGTTGGGGTTCAGAATCGCGAAAACTGCCTGGCGCAGCCTACTGGCGATTGTCTTGTATTACATCATTTTAGGTGCCCTCTTATTAAGCGTCTTTTTGATTCTCATCTTTTTCGTCTTCTTCGTCGTCAAACGGCAACAGGGATGAAGAACATAATTCCATCGCTCTGCACACCACCATTTGGGCGATTAACATCGCCCCAAAAAAACTTTAGAACTATCATTTCGCCGTCACCGACCTGAAGAAGATTTCCGCGTCTTTCCAAACCGTGTAGTCGCGGGCGTAGAGCAGATTCATTTGGTTAAGAACCTCTGAGTCAATGCCTTTTTCCAAATTGGAGGCCGGATTGTAGACACCCTTGCGAATCTTGGGCAGCTTCTGTGTTTCGTCGGCGGGAGTGCAATAGCCCACCCATGTTCTGCGGCCAAACAGCACAAGGACGGCGTTTTTGAGGAACCTGACCGGCTGTTTCACCACCAAGGCCAAAGGCAGCCAGAAAACGAGGCTGAACACGCTCATCACTATGTCGAAAAGGCGTTTGTTGCGCCGGTTCGAAACGGTGTCAATTGCCTTGATGTCAACGGTATAGAGGTCGCCGCGTGTGTTGATGCTGTTGCTGCCGATGATGGATAGACTGTCTTCGGGCGCAATCTTGTAGTCGACATTGGTGGCGTGCCAGTGCACCATCTTGTCGATGATGACCTGATGCGGCACGTCCTTCGAGCAAAAGATGACCTCCGTGATCTTGTAGATTTCAATGATGTCGGGCACTTGCGCAAGGTTGCCGATGAAGCCTTCGGGGGCCTCGCCTTGCGTCTCCGAGCTCACCAAACCGATGAAATCCGGCTTGATGGACGTGCTTTCCAAGATGGCGTTCACCCGTTGCGTTTCCGATGGGCTCCCGATGACAAGGAAGCGTTTCTTCTCCGTCCGCTTCGACTGGAAATCCTCGTTGCCGAGCAAAATGCCAATGAATCGCAAGAGGCTCATTTCCAACGCCAACCAAAGCATTCCAAAGAGAATCAGGGCACGTGAAAAACGCAGGCTTTCGGGCAGCAAGGCATACAAAACCAAAATCACGCCCGAGCCGAAGGCCACGCCGAGAATGGCTTTCGCGATGCTGTAGGGCTTGTCGTAACCACCTGTGAAGTAGGTCGATAGCAGCCATATTAGGATGTATGCAGGCAACACGGCGGCAAAAAGCAAGACGGGATAGGTGCCCGAACCGCCATAAATCGTGCCATGTCCCCAGAAATAGCTGATGGCAGCCAAGCCGCCGTAACCCAACACGGCATCGAGGAACGGGATGGCAGCCTTGCGGAAAAACTGCGACAGCAAGGCGAAAAACGCCTTGATGTAGATGGCCATATTAATAAGGAACGAGAACGACCGCGCCCACGAATTGCCAAAGTGCTTCTTCGCGAAAATCTCCATGGCGCGGTAGAACACAAACACATAATTGACGCTGGTCTTCTTGGTGCTTTCGCCCTTGTAGTGGATGATGCGCGTTTCGGGGAAATAGTAGTTCTTGTAGCCGCCTTGCGTGATGCGATACGACAGGTCGATGTCCTCGCCATACATGAAGAAAGTCTCGTCGAGCAGGCCGACCTTGTCCAACGTTTCGCGCCGCATGAGCATAAAGGCGCCAGCGAGGATTTCCACTTCGTTGGTCTCGTCGATGGAGAGATGGCCCATGTAGTAGCGGGCGAAACGCTTCGAGTGCGGGAAGAGCTTGGCCAAGCCAAACATCTTGTAGAACGCCGTGGCCGCCGTGGGCAGTCCGCGTTTCGACTCGGGAAGGAACTGGCCCTTGCCGTCCACCATCTTCACCCCGAGACCGCCCGCGTCGGGGTGACCGTCCATAAAGGCGAGGCACTTCGCGAAAGTGTCGTCCTCAACCACCGTGTCGGGATTCAAGAGCAGCACATACTCGCCCGTCGAAATGCGAATGGCTTGGTTGTTGGCCTTCGCAAACCCCACGTTTTCCTTGTTGGCGATGACCTTCACTTCGGGAAACTTCTGCGCCAACATTTTCAAAGAGCCGTCAACGGAGTTGTTGTCCACGACAAACACCTCTCCTTCAATGCCTTGCATGGCGCGGCGCACCGAGTGGAGGCACTGTTCGAGGAAATACTCGACGTTGTAGTTGACGATGACGACAGACAGCTTCATGCGCTAATGAATCATTTTGGAGAAGGATGCGAGTCGTGATTGATTCTCACAGGCTTGATTTTCTTGCCTGGATTTTCTTGCAGTGTGTCGCTGATATTCTCCAAACCGCAGGCATTCAATATTTTGCCTTTCAGATCCCTATTCTGCATCCAGCCCGTGAACCTTTCCGCGCCCGGACCGTAGGCAAACACCATCACGGGCAAAGCGGAGTGGCTGCCAGTGGAATAGTCGAATGAAACGTTGGTGTATTTGCCTTGGCGGTCGATCAAGGTCAGGCCGCCGGTTTCGTGGTCGGCAGTGACCACGACGAGCGTGTTGCCTTTCTCCTTGGCGTAGTCCAGTGCCACCTTGACGGCATAGTCGAAGTCCATCATCTCGTCCATCATCCAAGTGGAGTCGTTGGCATGGCAGGCAAAATCGATTTGCGATCCTTCCACCATGAGGAAGAAACCGTTTTCGGCATTGTCCAATGTTTGCAATGCAGTCTTCACGGCGCGGGGCAGGAAGCTGCCACGCTCTGCAGCCTTCGGCATGTGGTCGTCGTTGGCCATCACCGCGTATTTCTTGCAGGACACGTCGATATTGGCCAGGGTGTCATACACCTTCCAGCCGAGTTCGTTTTCCATTCTTTCAACGAGGTTCACGCTGTCTTTGCGCTGGTTGAAGTGTTTCATACCTCCGCCAATGATAAGGTTAAGATTTTCTGTTTCAGCCATTTGCATAGCAATATTCTCATATTTCGAGCGTTTCGGCTCCTTGGCGTAAAACACGGCGGGCGTAGCGTGTGTGACGTAACTCGTCACCACGATGCCTGTTTCCTTGCCTTGTTCTTTCATCACCTCAAGGATGGTTTTCACCGGTATCGTGTCGGGGTTCATGCCCACCATGCCGTTCTTGGTCTTGTGGTCGCTGGCGAGGGCCGTGCCACCTGCCGCCGAGTCGGTGATGTCGTTGCTCGAAGAATGCGTATCCACCACACCGATGTACGGGAACTGCGAAAAAGTCATCTTCTCCTTCGAGGCGAACATGGCGGCATACACCTGCGGCAGTGCCATTCCGTCGCCAATCAAATAAATGACATTCAATGCTTTGGCAGGTTCTTCAACTTTTTCTTTCTTGTTGCCGCAACCTGGCAACATGCCCATCATAATGAGGGCGATGAGGGATAATGTAATTGTTTTTTTCATAGCGATTTGAAATTGTTTGAATGTAGGTTTGTAGGGCTGTCACAACGTGGCAACCGCTATATTGCGTTTGCCTAACGGCTGCCATAATATGACAGCCCTACAATCCTTTCCCGCGAAAGAGGACTTTATAATATCGTGTTTTCTTGTACTTTATTGCTTTCTGCCGACAACTTTTTTCACTGCCTCCACGATGTCGGGCGTGTCCAAATGGAAGAATGACAGCAGTTCTTCGGGCGTGCCGCTTTGTCCGAAGACGTCGTTGACGGCCACCATCTCCATCGGGCAAGGCGCATTGAGGGCCAAGACCTGCGCGATGCTGTCGCCCAGGCCGCCGTTGCGCTGGTGTTCCTCGGCGGTGACCACACAACGGGTCTTGCTGACCGACTTCAACACCGCCTCCACATCCAAAGGCTTGATGGTGTGGATATTAATCAGTTCAGCGTTGATGCCCATTTCTTTCAGGATCGGCAGCGCTTGCACGGCTTTCCAAACGAGGTGGCCGCAGGCGAAGATGGTCACGTCGGTGCCTTCTTGCAGCATTTGGGCCTTGCCGATGACGAATTTATCGTCCACGGGGGTGAAATTTGGCACTTTCGGGCGACCGAAGCGCAGGTAGACCGGGCCGTCGTATTCGGCGGCGGCAAGGGTGGCTGCCTTGGTCTGGTTGAAGTCGCAAGGCACGATGACGGTCATGTTGGGCAATACCTTCATCAAGGCGATGTCCTCGATGATTTGGTGCGTGGCGCCATCCTCGCCCGTGGTGAGTCCGGCATGAGAGGCGGCGATTTTCACGTTCTTTTTTGAATAGGCCACGCACATCCGGATTTGGTCGTAGACGCGCCCCGTGGAGAAGGCCGCGAAGGTGCCCGTGAAAGGCACGAAGCCGCTCATGGCCATGCCTGCCGCGATGTCAATCATGTTGGCCTCGGCGATGCCGGTTTGGAAAAAACGGTTGGGGAACTCCTTGGCGAAGTCGCTCATCTTCACTGAAGGCGTGAGGTCGGCGCAAAGGGCCACCACCTTGGGATTGCGACGGCCTGCCTCAACCAAGCCCTCGCCAAACCCTGATCTTGTATCTTTTTGGTTTTGAATTGTAAAGTCCATGTCTTTTTGTTTTTGAACAAAACCCACAAAACGGCCAAAACCATTTGTCGCTTGTAGCGGCTATGCAACCGCGTCGCCGCTGGAAAGCCGCTGGTTGGCGTGCTTTACTTTGCCATGACCGTTGTTTTGTAGGTTTTGTATGTTTTGTTCCATGATTAATAATCTCCCAAAGTCTCGGTTAGTTGCGAAAGCGCGTTGGCGGCTTGCTCGTCGTTGGGTGGCGTGCCGTGCCATTTGTGGTTGTTCTCCATGAAATCGACACCTTTGCCCATGACAGTATGGGCGAGGATGATTTGTGGCTTGCCTTGATGGGCGTTCTTGCGCACAATATTCAGTGTGTCAACCACTTCCTTCATTTCGTTACCGTTCATTTCGAGGACGTTCCATCCGAAAGCCTCGTATTTGGCGCGGAGGTCGCCGAGGCAAAGCACGTCGTCGGTGGAGCCGTCAATCTGTTTTTTGTTGTAGTCGATGATGGCCACAAGGTTATCGACACCTTTTGCCGGAGCATACATCGCGGCTTCCCAAATTTGGCCTTCTTCTTGCTCGCCGTCGCCCATCAGGACGAAGACAAGGTGTTTATCGCCGTTGAGCTTCTTGGCTTGGGCCGCGCCGCAGGCCACGGAGAGACCTTGCCCGAGCGAACCCGAAGCGATTCGGATGCCCGGCAAGCCTTCCATCGGCGTTGGATGCCCTTGCAGGCGTGTGCCGAGGCGGCGAAACGTGGCCAACTCGCTCACGGGGAAATAGCCGCGACGCGCCATGTTGCTATACAACATCGGGCTGATGTGGCCGTTGGAAAGGAAGAACAGATCCTCGCCCGCGCCATCCATGCGGAAGTGCGCAGGGTCGATTTGCATTTGGTCGAAATAAAGGGCGGTGACGACGTCGGTCGCGCCCAACGAGCCGCCCGGATGCCCCGACTGGCAGCCGTGCGTCATGCGGATGATGTCGCGGCGCACTTGTGTGGCGGTTCTTTCCAATTCGTTGATAGTCATAATAATATGATTTTATTTTGAATAAATTCCTAAAACAACCAAACATAAACTAATACACCACCTTCAATTTCAAGGTCTTGGAATTGCCCACGCCATCGGTGACAACAACTTTCACATTGTTGGTTCCGGCCTTGATTTTCTCGTCGAATTCGTAATAAAGCAGGGCGTTTTTGGCATCGTATTGTCCCAAAACCCAGACATCGTCTAAATAAATGTTATAGGTGTCAATGCCCGTCATGTCGTCCGTAATCTTGAATCTCAATGACTTAAGTTCTTTCACTGACTGCCCGTCCTTGAAGTTGGAAGCACTCACCTTGGGTGCCACCGAGTCGATTTTAATAGCATACTCGCCCAAAGAGCGGGTCTGCACTTCCATGTATCCGTCATTCATCTTTCCGCCGAGCGACGACACCTTGCCTGCATTGTCGAAATAAGCAATGAACTTGCGCGGATGTTTGGCCCATTTTTCTTCGGGTCGGATGCGCACAGTGAACTGCTTGAAGGTGGTCATTTCCTCGTTTCCAAAGCGGTAAATGCGTGAGCAGCAGCCTCTTTCGTCGCGCTGCCCTGTCTTAACCCACTCGTCGCGAAAGAAGGTGCCTTTCTCCATCGAAACGCTGAAGTCGTTGATGTTGATCTCATTGTTTGCCGAACCATCGGCTTTGACAAGATACTCGCTCCTACTACGCATAGGACGCTCCACCTCAACAGGTGCCGTTCCCACCAACTTAAAACTGATTTGAGAGCTATTTCCCTCATAATCAGAGATTTTGAAACACACATTCACCGTATCGCCCTTTTCAACCACAACCGTGCCGTTGCGTTTGGCAATCATGTGCAACTTGTTGAATGGGTCGGTTTCGGTGCGCACATAACTTGACTTTTTCTGTTTGTAGTGTCGATAGTCCAAAAGGCTGTTCACATAGCGCGGCTCGCTGTAGGAAAAGCTGTCGGCCTCAACCTGGAAAGCCAGTTCGTCATCCAGGAAAAGCTCATAGAGATAAGGCCCGTTCTTGTGCGGCGATGTGCCCACTTGGTCATAGGTGCAGATGCCAAATGCGATTTCACCGTTGCCTTTCACTACCGACCTGTCTTTCAGTCGGTACTTGCCTTTTTCACCGCCCTCAACGGAGAAATACATCGGCTTGATGCCTCCCTCTAGTGTCGATTCGTCGCCCAATGGATAAACTGAAACACCTTGTATCAATGGTTTCACGTTGTCTTCGATTTTGTAGCCGAAATACAGCGGATTGAGGGGTTTCTCGCTTGCAGTATGACGGATTTCAAAGTGCAAATGCGGCCCGCCCGACCCGCCTGAGTTGCCTGAATAGCCAATCAGATCACCCTTCTTGACGGGAAATTTGCTCGCATCAGGATAAATTTGGGAGGCGTATTTCTTGTTGCGATATTGATATTGCTTCACATATCTGGCAATGTCGCCTGAGAACCTCTGCAGATGGGCATAAACGCTAGTATAGCCATCATAATGCGTGATATACAAGACGTTACCATATCCAAAAGGGGAAACGCCTATGCGACTGATATAGCCATCGGCCACGGCATAGATTTTCTTGCCTTCCACGCCCTGTGTCTTGATGTCGATGCCGGCATGAAGATGGTTGGGGCGAAGCTCGCCGAAAGTGGCCGAAAGATAAATAGGTATATCAACAGGCTTGCCATATTGGGGGAAGCTTTCCTGCGCTACGATTGTGGCTGAAGTCAAAGCCAAAACCAGGAGAAAAAACGGACGAAATTTCATAATGTGTGAATTTGGTGCAAAATTACACTTTTTTTTTCTACTTTTGCCATCAAAACAAACAACATGTTAGAGAAACTCAAACAATTCAAAGGCAAGCACCCTTTCACTTCGCTTTTGTTGCTTGCTTTGGCGGTGCGTATCATCGTTGTCATCTTCGTTCCGGGCTTCGGCTCCATTCGCGAATTGCAACACCCTACCCTGTTCATCGGTTTCTTGGACAAGATGAAATCGCTATTGGGCGTAGGCCAGTCGCAAGGTATGATGCTACTCAGCCGTGCCTTATACGCGACGGTTTCAATCTTCACGGTGTCAATGATTTACCGCATCTGCGACCTAGCCTCAAACAAAGAAAACGCTTGGCTTTTGGCTCTGATTCCAACATTTTGTTGCATCATGCCATCCTTTGGCATCGTTGAAAACGCCAGCGCGTTTTTGGGCTTGCCGCTGCTGCTTTATGGTGCCAATGTGGTGCTGAGACAACAGATTTTAAGGCAGAACAACCTCAATGAGAATGTCCATCGCACCTCGTTCCTGATAGCCGGCCTCATGCTCGGTTTCGGCATTTGCGTATGGTACGAGAGCCTATTCCTCGTATTCAGTATCTTGCTGATTCTCTGCTTGAAACGCAATTTTAAAGGTGCTATGATGACTTTCATCGGTGTGGTCGCTTCCATCGCTATCATTTGGCTATTGCTCATCAT
>CAMOCK010000086.1 GCA_946610645.1 uncultured Bacteroidales bacterium | reverse complement strand
GCCTCCGCCCCGGCTCGAACAGCCACGCTTTGGCGGAGCAGTTTGCCAAGGGCGCGGAAGCCGCCGGGCATCAAGTGGAACTCGTTTCGCTGAGAGGCAAGGAAATCAAGTTTTGCATCGGCTGCCTGTCATGCCAAAAGACGGGTGCCTGCGTCTTCAAGGACGATGTGCCGGCCATTATGGAGAGCGTCTTTAACGCCGATGTGGTCTGCTGGACCCCGCCCATCTACTACTACGAGATGAGCGGCCAGATGAAGACCCTCATCGACCGCATGAACGCGATGTACCCCAAGGATTACAAGTTCCGCGAGGTCTATCTGCTGACCACGGCTGCCGAAGCCGAGGAGTTTGTCCCGAAGCGTGCCGAGAGTGGTCTGACAGGCTGGATCGACTGTTTCGGCAAATCCGAACTCAAAGGCCATATCTTCTGTGGCGGCGTGGGTTCTCCTAATGAGATTGCTGGAAACGCAAAGTTGCAGGAAGCGTATGAGATGGGGAAACAAGTCTAACCTTTTGATAATTCACTAAAAAATTGAAAAAAGCATTTGTTTGTTTATTTGTGGCTTTTGCCACAATGATGTGCCTTGTCGGTCATGGTATGGCACAAAAGCCGAACGAAACGCCCGTCCGCATTGGCATAGCATGGCGAGCCGACACCGAATCGGAGTTCTATACCAATGTTGTTGCTGCCATCACAGAGGCGGGAGGAATCCCTGTGCTGCTCAATCAAGTAAAAGCCAAAGATGTGGTTTACAATGGAATAGCAATAGAATCTTCTTGTTTCGACGCACAGGGGGTGTTGCTTCAGCCCTATGCCGACAGCATTAAGAACGGCCTTTGGACTGCACCAAGCCTTTCCACTATTTTGAAAGGCATTGATGCAGTGGTTTTCACGGGAGGCGAGGACGTTAGCCCATCCCTAATGCGCGAGCCTCAACCTTGGCATGGCATAGAGGCCGAATTGGACTACAACGCCACACGCGACGTGTCAGACTACTTGCTAATGCAATGGTGCCTCGAAAAAGACATCCCCGTCATGGGGTTCTGCCGTGGAATGCAAATGCTCAGCGTCGTTTCGGGAGCCAGCATCATCCAGGACATCCCGACTTTTTTTGCCCAACAAGGCATGGAATACCGCTATGAACACCGCAACCAAGCCGAACCTGGCCAATACCGCGACTATGCGCCGCACAATGTTGTGGTGACCGACAAATCCTCCATCCTTTACCGTATGGCGGAAAGCAACACCATCACGGGCGCACCATCCTGGCATCATCAGGCTGTGCGCAGTGTGACAGCGACCCCGCTGAAAGTGACGGGCGTTGCGCCAACCAATGGAATCGACATCATCGAGGCCGTGGAACGCACCGACAAGTCCTTTGCCATAGGCCTGCAGTTCCACCCTGAAGCCGCCGTGGTCAAGCGCATCGACGAGGATGCCAACGCCTCCGACTACATGACCTACGACGATGCAATCCGATGTTTCCAAGTGCTCGTGCAGCATGTGCGCGACAGCAAACGACACGATTCCCTGCAGCGGAACGAAATCGTTGTGATAAATGACAACGGCAATGACGGAGTAGGACGGGTGGAACTCTTCTGCATGCCTAAAGGTAGCCAAAAGTCCTATTACCTCTCGGTGGGCAATCTCGGATTAGGCGACGACATCGTCCAAGTCTATCTCGACCCCGCCTTCGAGCTTTTCATCCCGTTGGGCAACACGCTCGACGAAACGCAAGCAAGACTTGAGCAAATGAAGGCTCTTTTCGACAGGCCCAAGGGTACATCAATGGAAGTGCAAGGCTGCTTGGATTTCGGCTTCCCTGGCAACGACTTTGAAACGGTCACCGTCACGCATACCCGCGCTTTGTTCACCCGTCAACTCAAGTTCAGCATGAATCACGACGGCTACCTACGCGCCACCTACATCCCGCGTTCAGATATCAAGTCGCTGATTTCAAGCCTCAAGTTTTATCGCAAAATTCATCCAAAGGAAATGTAAAAACAACTGTTTTTGTAGCCATAAAATCAACCTAAATCCATATCAACATGAAAAAATCAATGATTATCTTGGCGGCCATCATGAGCTTCAGCATGGCGGCCTGCTCACAGGGCAACAACAAGAAAGAAAACAAGGAAACAACGCAAAACACTGAAAAACAGGAGGAAAAAGAGATGAAAACATTAGTGGTTTATTTCTCGGCCACGGGAACCACCAAGGCCGCAGCGCAAAAACTGGCGAAAGAGTTCAACGCAGACCTCTACGAAATCACGCCCGAACAACCCTACACCGATGCCGACCTCGACTGGCGCGACAAGCAATCGCGCTCGACCATCGAGATGCAGGACAAATCGTCGCGTCCCGCCATCCAAGGCCGCTGCGAGAACATCGCCGACTATGACGTGGTTTGGATCGGCTTCCCCGTGTGGTGGTACACCGCCCCGACCATCGTGAACACCTTCATCGAAGCCCACGACCTCAGCGGAAAAACCCTCAACGTTTTCGCCACCAGCGGAGGCAGCAAAGTGGAGCCTTGCACCGCCGACCTCAAGAAAGCCTATCCACAATACACTTGGGGAGAAAGCAGACTGATGAATTAGAATCGACCCATTTAAGCTTTCTGAAAAAAGCTTTACATCTTATCCATCTCCGAATCGTCCTCGATTCTTAAGTTCTGGATGATGAACTTCTGGCGTTCCATGGTGTTCTTGCCCATGTAATATTCCAACAGCTCCTTGATGCCGAAGTCGTAACGCAGGATGACAGGCTCAAGGCGCATGTTGGGACCAATGAAGCCACGGAACTCGTCGGGCGAAATTTCGCCCAAGCCTTTGAATCGTGTGATTTCGGCCTGCTTGCCGCATTTCTCCTTGGCGCTGATGCGCTCCTCGTCGCTATAGCAATAGTAGGTCTCCTTTTTGTTGCGCACGCGGAACAGTGGGGTTTGCAGGATATAGACATGGCCGTTGCGCACGAGGTCGGGGTAGAACTGGAGGAAGAAGGTGAGCATCAGCAGGCGGATGTGCATACCATCCACATCGGCATCGGTGGTGATGACGATGTTGTTGTAGCGCAGGTTCTCGATGTCCTCGTCAATGTTCAAGGCGGCTTGCAGAAGGTTGAACTCCTCGTTCTCATAACACACTTTCTTGGTCATTCCCAGGCAGTTGAGCGGCTTACCGCGCAGGCTGAACACGGCCTGGGTCTGCACGTCGCGGCTCTTGGTGATGCTTCCCGATGCGGAGTCGCCCTCGGTGATGAAGATGGTGCTTTCGAGGCGTTTCTCGTGGTTGGTGTTGAGGTGGATGCGACAATCGCGGAGCTTGCGGTTGTTCAGGCTGACCTTCTTCGCGCTCTCGCGGGCGGCCTTCTTGATGCCGGCAATCTCCTTGCGTTCCTTCTCGTTGGCCTGGATCTTGGCCTGCAACGCGCTCACCGTTTCGGGGTTCTTGTGCAGGTAGTTGTCCAAATGGCGCTTCAGGATGTCGAAGACGTAGGTCTTGAGGAAGGGGCTGTCGTTGGTGCCGTCGGGGTTGTTGGGCGCGAGGTGTGTGGAGCCGAGTTTGGTCTTCGTTTGTGCCTCAAACACAGGCTCTTGTATCCTCACGCACAAGGCGCAAATCAAGCCTTGGCGGATGTCGGCAGGCTCGTATTCCTTTTGGTAGAACTCGCGCACCACGCGGGCATAGCCCTCACGGAAAGCCGACTGGTGCGTGCCGCCCTCAGTGGTATGCTGACCATTGACAAACGAATAGAAATAGTCGCTCGATTGCCCGTTGACATGGGTGAAAGCGGCCTCAAAGTCGCCGTCCTTGATATGGATGATGGGGTAGAGGCCTTCGCCTTCCATGTTGTTTTGCAAAAGGTCGAGGAGGCCGTTCTTGGAATAATAGCGCTTATCGTTGTAAATCAGGCTCAGGCCACGGTTGAGGTAGGCGTAGTTCCACACGCGCTATTCGATATACTCGTCCACATAGTGGTAGTTGCCAAACAAGGCGGAATCGGGGATGAACTCGGTGAGCGTACCCATGTTGCCATCGGAAGGAATGATACCAGAATCAT
>CAMOCK010000085.1 GCA_946610645.1 uncultured Bacteroidales bacterium | reverse complement strand
GATGTAGGCGTAACCTCGGGGGGAGGACCCGCCGAGGCTATGGTTCTTAAGCACTCCGCCGCAGCCGCCCATGGCATGGCCCTTGCAGTGGGCCAAGTTGACCATGAAGTCGTAGTTGGCCAAGTGGTCGCCCACGATGTCGTACTTGATGTAAGTGGTGTCTTCCACAGGGATTTGCATCTCGCCGAACTCGTCCATGATGTCGACCTTGGCGATGTCCATGAAGCCGTGCTCCTTGATGGTTTGCCAGTGTTTCTTCACGTCTTGGCGCGAGCCGCCGTAGGCCGTGTTGCATTCCACGATGGTGCCGTCCAGGTTCTGCACGAGGTTCTTGATGAGTTCGGGTTTCAGGTAGTTGTGGCCGCCCGATTCGCCGGTGCTGATTTTCACGGCCACGCGCTGGCCTTCGGTGGGTTTCACGCCGAGGGCTTCATAAATCTTCACGAGCCCTTCGGGGCTGATGTCCTTGGTCATGTAAACCACAGGCTTCGTAGCGGGCTGCTCTTGCTGTTGCATAGGTTCTTCGTTTTGAATGTTTTCTTGCTTTGCATTGTTGTTGCCGCAGCTGCAAGCGAGCAGCGAAAGGGCGGCGAGGGTTAGGATGGATTTCTTCATGTTCTTAGGATTTTGTCGGCAAAGTTACGCATTATTTTCGCAATTTTGCAGCCCGAACAAAAAAAAAACGCTTTGAGCGACGCCCCGAAGTCCCGAAGCCAAAAAAAAGAACGATGCAAAAACTCCGAACCTATATTCTCCCGATAGCCATTGTGCTGGGCCTGCTGCTGCACGATTTTTGCGCTGCTTTCAATGGGGTGGTACCCTTTCTCATCTTCACCATCTTGCTCCTGACGTTCTGCGCCGTCGACATCCGCAAGCTGCGGTTCAGGCCGATGTTCGTCTGGCTCATCTTGTTCCAAGTGGTGTTGAGCTTGGGCTGCTACTACTTGCTCGTGAGGCTGAACGTCAGCGAAATCATTGCCGAAGGTGTCTTCGTGGGCGTGCTGTGTCCCGTGGCGGCCTCGGTGGCGGTGGTGAGCACGATGCTCGGCGCCGACCGCAACACCGTGACGTCCTACACCGTCATCGGCAATTTGGTGGTCTCGGTGGTCGCGCCGGCCTATTTCTCTTTCGTCGGGGTGCATCAAGACATGCCGTTCTGGGCTTCGTTCCTACAGATTTTGAGGCGTGTCGGCATCGTCATCGGACTGCCGTTCTTCGTGGCCTTGGCCTTGCAGTTTTTGTGGCCACGAGCCAACGCGGCCTTGGCTCGCTTCAAAGGCCTTTCGTTCTATCTGTGGGCCTTGGCCTTGTTTCTCACCTTGGGCCAAACCATCGACTTCATCTTCCTGCACGGCGAGGGCAACGGGCACAGCATCCTTTGGCTCGGCCTTTCGGCCTTGCTGTTCTGCGTCGTCCAGTTCGGCCTCGGCAAGTGGATCGGACACAAATACGGCGACACCATCGCGGGCGGGCAGCTTTTGGGTCAGAAGAACTCGGCCATGGGCATTTGGATGGCCAACCACTACCTGCACCCGCTGGCGTCGGTGTTTCTGGCCTTCTATTCCGTTTTCCAGAATTTGTTCAATAGTTGGCAGATTTGGCGTCACGACAGGCGAAAAACCGTAGAAAAAGTGTAATTTTGCCCCCAAATCATAAAAATGATGAAAAATATGAATCCAATGTTCCTTTTTGTGGGCACTCTTGCTATGCTCACCTCTTGTTTCAATGGCCACGGTAATGCAGCCGAACAAGTTGAAAAACAGATTGCCGAAGATACCGTTGCCGCCTATTCTGAGATTCAGGACAGGGCCAATGCCTTTATCGTGATTTCCAAGCAAGAATTGAAACTCTATGTCTGTGAGGCGTTGGAGAGCGACACGGTTCGTATCGTGGAGTATCCCGTTTGCCTGAGTCGGAATTTAGGCCAAAAAGAGCGCAAAGGCGACATGAAAACGCCTGAATGTACATGGGATAAGCCTTTTGAAATCACCGAAATCGTGAACGCATCCAAATGGACACATGACTTCGGCGACGGGCGTGGCCAGATCTTGTCGTATGGCAATTGGTTTATGCGCTTGAAAACGCCAGGTTTTTCGGGCATCGGCATCCATGGAAGCACCAACAATGAGAGCTCCGTCCCAGGGCGCGACAGTGAGGGTTGTATCCGTCTCAACGACAACGACCTTGATGTCCTCAAAGAGTTGTATGCTTTTAAGGGCATGAAGGTCGTTGTCAAGCGTGAAGACGAAGGCTTGAAGCCTTTCGAGGAAAAGTATTATTAATCAATGATTTACAGCGAGCTGTAGGCTGGCGAGAAAGTGTCGCCTTGGCTGACATCGCCCGTGTAGAGGCCTTTCTTCAGCCAACGGGAGCGTTGTGCGCTGGTGCCGTGGTTGAAGGTTTCGGGAGCAGTACGGCCGTAGGCCTGTTTCTGCAAATAGTCGTCGCCGATTTTGGCCGCTGCGTTCAGCGCCTCATCAATGTCGCCATCTTCAAGCGATCCGAACATCTTGTTGTCGTTGTAGGCCCAAACGCCAGCGAAGAAGTCGGCTTGAAGCTCAAGGCGCACGCTCACTTCGTTAGACTTGGGCGTGTTGCGGCCATATTGCGCCATCTGCTGGTGCGCTTGGCCGAGGATGCCGAGCTCGTTCTGAACGTGGTGACCCACCTCGTGGGCGATGACGTATGCGTAGGCGAAGTCGCCGTCGGCCCCGATTTGGCGTTTCATGCTCTTGAAGAACTCCAAGTCGAGATACACGGTCTTGTCGGCAGAGCAATAAAATGGCCCGCCTGCCGAAGTGGCGTTGCCACAGCCCGAACTGACGGCATCGGTGAAGATGACCAGCTTGGGGGGGGTATAGGTGCGGCCCATCTTCTGGAACTCGCGTGTCCACACGTCTTCGGTGCCAGCAAGAATCTGCTTGCAGAACTGCATCAGCTCCACATCCACCTGGCTGTAATCCTTGCCATCTTCGACGTATTGGGTCGAAGACCCGCCTTGTTGCATTTGCTCCATGACTTGGCTGGCGTCGCCACCCATGAGACTGATAATCAAATAAATGATAATTCCGCCGATACCGATTCCTCCGGCGGTTGCGACTGTTTTCTTACCTCTGCGGTCTTCCACATTGGTGCTTTCTCTGCGTCCGTCTAATCTCATAATGGTTAGTTTTTTGTTGTTGAAATTTTCGTGATAAGATTTGAAGGCACAAAAGTAGGAAAAAAAACACAAAACATTTCCCTTTTTCCAAAAATACCGTAATTTTGCCTCCTTTATTGACAAACCGAAAACCAACAACCCCAACAAATAATACTAACTCCTAACAGAATGAAAGCTTATGTCAACGACACCGAAGTGCGCACATATTACGGCGCGAAGGTGAAATCAGTGGTGTTGGCCTATTGCCGTGCCAACAATCTTTCCCTCAAACTTGACGGCGTTGAAGTGAGAGATGCCTACGGCAACCTCATTGGCCTCGACGGGTCGTTGCGTGCCAATTCAAGGCTCTACGTCAAGTTCTAATGCCTACAATGCAAAGAAGCGTGCCGCGGAACCTTTTTCATTAATTTGAAATTGAATGTCTTAGTCCATGAGGCTGGTCGGGAAATGAACAAGGAGACTTTGGCATGGTTTTGGTAGTAACCGGAGCAAACAGACAAACGGAAGTCAAACCTTTAAACACACAAGCACTATGAAAGCCAAGAACATCCTGATGAGCGTCCTGTTAGCAATGGGATTCATCGCAGCAAAAGCAGCCACCGGCTATCCGCCAGAACTCGCCTTGGTGTCACAGCCCGTGTTGGTTTACAACTACAACTCCATCACCGTCTATTACGATGTGCAGAACATCGGAGACTACCCCTACAGAGGCCATGTTTACCTCTATCTCAGCCCCGACAATGGCTATTACTACGCCGACAAGTATGTCCGCGTGTGCCCGGGTCGCATCAAGAGGGTGAAGATGGAGATTCCGGCCTACCGCCCGAACCCGTCGCGTGTATATACCGTCATGCCTTACTACGAGATGGGCAATGAACTCTACAGCTTCACTACCTTCGAGTACTTTGAGCCGTTGAGCTTCTTCTGGAACGGTCCGCGCACCGAGCACTGGGTGGTCATCAACGTGCCGCCGCGCCCGCGCTACTACCGTCGTCCTGGAGACTATCGTTACTACTACGATGGCTACCGTCCGCCAATGCCTCCGCCTCCCGGAGTGGCCCACGGCCCGATGACGCCTCCACCTCCGTTGAACCCGATGCATCACACCTATCATTATCACTATAACAACGGCGGCTATCCAGCCTACATCGAGTGGAATGACAACCACTCAGTAGCCCCCAACGGCAACAATGTGGCTCCTCAAGCCACCGTCCGCCCCAACGCCACCTCGGGCAGCATGAGCCACGGCAACAGCAGCGGTGGTACCAACAGCGGTACCAACAGCGGCGGCTCCAGCAGCAGTGTCAGACCGCCCGCGCCGAACAACAACAGCAATGTCGCACCGAGCAATGGCGGTTCGAGCAGCGGTCGCACGGGCAACAGCTCCGGCAACGTGAGCCGTCCGAACAATAATAGCAGCTCAAGCAGCGGGACGGTCAGCAGCGGTTCGAGCAGCGGTCGCACGGGCAACAGCTCCGGCAACGTGAGCCGT
>CAMOCK010000084.1 GCA_946610645.1 uncultured Bacteroidales bacterium | reverse complement strand
GGGAAGGCGAAGGAAGTGAAGGCGTAGAACACTTCAGGCTCCTCGTAGCGGCTGCTGAAGCCCACGGCACCGTAGGTCGGCAGGGCGATTTCGTGGAGTTGTTGGCCGTCCATGGTGTAAACGTAGGCATGGTTGGCAGCGTCCTTGTCGTAGGTGACGATCATCTTGCCCTTGGCGAGGTTGATGCCCGAAATCACGTTCTCGCTTTCGGGAATCACGTCAACCCAGTTCTCCATCTGCGGGGCCTTAGCCGACACGCGGCAGATGCGGCCCTTGGGCGCGTTGAAGTTGGTGAAGACATACAGCGTATCGTTGATGACGTCGATGGGGCTGTACTGGTAGTCCATGTTGTCGGCGATTTGCACGAATTGGCCCTTCGGGTCTTGCATGTCGCGGATCCACAGCGTGCTGCCTGCGCCTTGACCGCTCTCGAAGAGGAACATGTAATGCTCGTCGTCGGTGAGGTCCACTTGGTGGAAATAGCGCGGCTGGGCGGGGTTGTGGTAGAAGAGTTCGTCCTGCTCCTGCGGCGTGCCTAGCTTGTGGTAATAGATTTTGTGGTTCTCGTTCACGTTGCTGAACTCCTTGCCGGCTTCGGGGCGGTCGTAGGCGGCATAGAAGAAGCCGTCCTTGTACCACGAAGCGCCTGTGAACTTAGCCCATTCGATGTGGTCGGGGAGAAGTTCGAGGGTGGCCATGTCCTTCACGTAGATTTCAACCCAGTCGGAGCCGCTGCGTTGGATGGTGTAGGCCATGTACTTGCCGTCGTTGGAGAAGCTGATGCTGCCGAGCGACACGGTGCCGTCGTCAGAGAGTTTGTTGGGGTCGAGGAGGACGGTAGGCTCGCCGTCGAGGGTCTCCTGCATGTAGATGACGCTCTGGTTTTGGAGGCCGTCGTTCTTCGAGTAGATGTAGCGGCCGTGTTTCTTTGAAGGCATACTATAGCGTTCATAGTTAACCAATTGCGTCAGTCGATCCTTGAGTGCGCTGCGGAAGGGGATGTGGCTGAGGTAGTCCTGTGTGACCTCGTTCTGTTCCTTGACCCATTTAGCGGTCTCGGCGGAGGTGTCGTTTTCGAGCCAGCGGTAAGGGTCGGCGACCTTCGTGCCGAAGTAGTCGTCGATGACGGTGGTGTCTTTTCGCGTCTCGGGATAAGCCTTGACGGCATAGCGTTCAGGCTGCTTTGGTTGTTGGTTGCAGCCGAAGAGGGTGATTGTGCCCATGACTAATAAGGTGAATTTTTTCATTATTGGATTGTTTTAGGATTAAACATTCAACACGGCTTCGGACACAGCCTTTCCAAGGTTGTAGAGTTTGTCCCAATCCTCTTCGCGGATGGGCGCGCCTTTCACTTCGACGCTTTCGGCCACGAGGTTCCACTTGCCTTCCTCGGCGTATTTGGCAAGGGTTTTCACGCCACCGCCGCTCCAGCTCATGCCGCCAAAGAGACCAAAAACCTTGTCTTTAGGTTTGAACTCGTTGATTTCATGCGTCAAAAGGGTCATGTCGGGGAACATGCTTCCGTAATGTGCGCATGCCCCGATGATGATGCCCTTGTATTTCCAGATGTCGCTCATGATGAAGCTGACCTCAGTCTTGGCGATGTCGTACACCTTCACTTCCTTGATGCCGGCCTCGGCTGCGCCACGCGCCACGATGTCGGCCATCACGCCAGTGTTGCCATGCATTGAGCCATAGACGACGACCACACCTTCCTCGCTCTCTTGCTTGCTCCATTGGGTGTATTTGCCGATGACCCAAGCCAAATTGCTGCGCCAAACGAGGCCGTGCGACGGAGCTATCATCTTGATTTCCAAACTTCCTAGTTTCTCGATGGCTTTCAGGGCTTGCATGGCCACCTTGCCGACGATGTTGGCATAGTAGCGGCGCATGTCGTCCTCGTAGAAGGCCAGATTCACTTGGTCGTCAAAGATGCCACCGTTCAAGGCACCGAAGCCACCGAAAGCGTCGTTGCTGAACACGATGCCGCTCGATTGTTCGTAGGTCACCATCGATTCGGGCCAGTGCACCATTGGCACCATGAAGAACTGCAAAGTGTGCTTGCCAAGGCTCAAGGTCTCGCCTTCGGCCACCACCTTCTTGTTCTCTATTGGACCATAGAAAGCCTCAAGCGGTGCAAAGGTTTTGGCATTTCCAACAACTTGAATCTCAGGCCATTCCATCAGCAAGGCAGCGATGCTGCCGCTGTGGTCAGGCTCGTCGTGATTAATAATAAGGTAATCGACTTTGCGGCCATGCAGCACCGACTTGATTTTGAAAAGATACTCCTCGATGAAGCCCGCCTCGACGGGGTCAATCAAGGCAACTTTCTCCTCCACAATGAGATAGGAATTGTAGGAAACGCCATTGGGCAGTTCAATATGGTTTTCAAAACGGTCGGTGCGGCGGTCGTTCACGCCGACGTAATAAATGTTTTCGGTTAATTTTATTTGTTGCATAATTATAGAATTTCTTCAAAATCATTCTTGCCGTGTTTGCACAGTGGGCAAACGATGTCGTCGGGGAGGAAATCGCCCTCATAGACGTAGCCGCACACCTTGCACACCCAGCGACGTTTGCCGTCCTTGGGTTTCTCGGCGGGTTGCGGTTTGGGTTTGATGTTCTTTTGGTAGTAGTCGTAGGTGACAGAAGGCTTGTCGGAAAGCACCTGAGCGTCAAGCACATCGGCGATGAACATGGTGTGTGTGCCGAAGTCAATGCTCTTGGTGACGCGGCAGGCCAAATAAGCGTTGGTGTATTTCGGGATGTAAAGCACATGGTTCACGGCGCGGTGCTCGGCTTCGCAGTCGGCGAACTTGTTCACCTTGCGTCCGCTTTGGAACCCGAAATGCTCAAACACTTTCATCGGCGTTTCGGTGGTCAGCATCGAAACGTTGAACACGCACGAGTCCTTGATGAGGTCGTGGGTGTAGTTGCCCTTATTGACCGTTACGGCCACTTGCAGCGGGTTGCTCGTGACTTGAATCACCGTGTTCACGATGCAGCCGTTGTCGATGTTATCGTAATTGGTGGTCAGCACATAAAGGCCGTAACCTATGTTAAATAATGCATTTGTATCCATTATTTGTCGCATTAAGTAGTTAAGGAAGAAGGACTTAGGACTATGGATGCCCACAGTCCTAAAGTCCTATGTCCTCAGTCACTCGTTTATTCCATGACAGAGAAACTGTCCTTGCCGATGCCGCAAAGCGGGCATGACCAGTTGTCGGGAAGGGACTCAAACGGAGTGCCAGGGGCGATGCCGCTGTCGGGGTCGCCTTGTTCTGGGTCATAGACATAACCGCAGACGTCGCAAACGTACTTTTTCATAATTGAAAGTTTTTAGTTAATAGTTAATAAGTTAATAGTTAATAGTTTTCGGCCTTGATTTGGAAGAAGGCTTGCGGGTGGTTGCACACGGGGCACACTTGCGGGGCTTTCTTGCCCACGACGATGTGGCCGCAGTTGGCGCATTGCCAAATGGTGTCGCCTTCGCGCGAGAAGACGATGCCGTCCTCGATGTTTTTCAAGAGTTTGCGGTAGCGTTCCTCGTGCTCCTTCTCGATGGCGGCCACCATCTCAAACAGTTTTGCAATCTTGGTGAAACCTTC
>CAMOCK010000083.1 GCA_946610645.1 uncultured Bacteroidales bacterium | reverse complement strand
GGCGTTGTAGGTAACTGGGCGCGGGTTGCCTTGGATGGGTTCGTAAGCGGTTTGGTAACCAGCCTTCGAGGCGGTGCAAACATAGCTCACGGTGTCGTTGGTGGCGGGCACGCTGACGCTGTAGGTGCCGTTACCAAGGGAGGTGGCGGTGGTGGAGAAAGGCTCGCCGAATTCGTTGAAGCCATTGACGCTCACCGTGGCGCCGCTGATGCCAGTGCTGCCATCCTGCTCCCAAATATGACCTCTGAGGGTGCCGTTGCCGGAGACCTTGAGGATATAGGTGTTGGAGTAGGGCGATTCGCCTTCATCGTAGTAGGCAGTCACGTTCACGCGGTAGCCAGGATCCATGTTGTAGGTGAGCAAGCTGGCCGGAATCGTGAAGCTGGTGTAGGTGCCAGGCAAGTAAGTGATGGTGGTGTTGCCAATGCACGAGTCGTTCAGATAGATGTTATACTTGCGGAAGGTGCGGTCTTGGATGGCATCCCATTCCATGACGACATCTTCGCCAACAAACACTGAGTTGTCGGTGGCGCGAAGGTTGGTCGGTGCATTGAAGGTGGTGGTGAAACCATACACTTCGCCTTGGGTTTCGCAATTGCCGTTTCTCGTATCAACACGCCAGAAGTAGTTGGTGTTGTTGTAGAGCGGATGGCTCGGCAAAACGGTGTAGCTTTGGGCGAGATCGCTCGTCCAGTCCACAAGCACCTCTTCGCAGTAATAGGTGGAACCAAACACAAGGCGGTATTCCGTCGTGTAGTTGCCCAAAGTCCATTGCAGGTTGATGCCTGAGCCGATTTGCACATCGTCGGCGTCGTCGGCAGGCGACACGGCAACGGCAGCCTCCGGACAAGGAATACCAACGAACTCGATATTGACGGTGAAGTCAGGCGAAGTGGCCGAACCCACGAGGTAGTATGTGCCGGCAGCCATGGTGAGGCCTTCGATAACCGGGTTGGGTTCCCAATAGGTGACGTAGCCAGTCGGTGCAGGAACGTCTTTCAACTCGAAGATACCGATGGCGTTGGGTGTAGCTTGGACATTGCAGAAGAAGCAAACCTTACCGTTGTAGTTGCCAATAAACGCGCCACCAGCCGAGGAAGAACCTGCTACTTGGCCAGGAATCGAGTTGATATCAGCAATGGGTGACGGATCGATGGTGTTGGCAGCAATGTTGTAGTCAAAGACCTGGGCTTTGCTGGTGCCAGTTTGGCAGAACAAATAGATGTGTTCGCCACCTTCTTCGTCCTTATAGTAAGCCGATCCATAAGCACTTGACGGAGCGGGAGCCGACTGGACGAGGGCGCCAGAGCGGCTGTAGAGGGCCAAGGTGGTCCAGTTGCCCGACCAGAAGCCATCGCGAGCGGAGTCGTAGCAAAGATGACGCGAAGTCAAGCCAGCGCAATTGATGGTACCCACCAAGGTACGGTTGGTGAAGTCGAGGATGAAGATTCTCGAGTCGCCCGAAGAACCGTAGAAGTACTGTCCGTCGTAGGTCAGGTCGCGGATGCCAGTGGCGCCGGCGATGTTGAAGCCTTCGACGAAGTTGCCGTTGATGTCATATTTATAGAAGGTGTAGCCTCCAGCAGGAGTAGCTTGCCAGCTTGCGGTGTAGAAGGAAGAACCGTCGGTGGCGATGGCCTGTTGGCCAGCGCTGGTGCCTTGGAAACTAAAGAGCATATCCCAGGCATCGCGTGTGCAAACGGTATTGCCAGTGGGTTCCGGGCAGCATTCAGCATTCGGATCGTTGACGAATTCGGCTCTGTCTTCTCTTGCACCTGCAACCAGCATCTGGGGACCAGCATAGAAGTTGTGGGGCATAGGACCAGGTTCGCCATAGAAGTCTTCGGTATAAACAGCAACCTTGCCGTTTTCGCCAGTGACGCTGGCGTTCAGCAACACTTCCTGTCCGGGAAGCACCGTGAACTTATAGACCACGTCCTTGCCATCAGCGAGGAGGAAAGGCTCGTCGCTATAAGGCAGCTGGTAGTTGTCGTAAATCGTGTCGGGGTCGCCAGTGAACTCGAAGGGGCCATAAGTCAGCACGGAATCGGCAGCGAGGGCCGGGATGGTGTCGAGGAACTGGGCCAATTCGAACACGTCGGGGCAAACCGGGTTGTAGGCATGAACGGCGATGGGCCACACGCCAGCGGTACGGGCACCGTCGTAGATGACCACGAATTGGCGCATGATGGTGGTGTCAACGAAAGTGGTGTCGGTGATGTTCGTGGTGAACAGCATCGGGATGGTGTCTTCAGCAGCCATTTGAACGGGAGTCTCAGGATCGATGACGGCGAAGAAGCCATCTTCAGGCGTGAAGTCGAAACGGCTGATGTTGATGGCACGGCCAGTGTGGTTCCACAGGCTATAGATGTCCATCGGGCGCATCCAAGCGTTGTTCGGGCGGTCGCCGAGGAACAGGGTGTCCACAAAGGTGGTGTCGGTCATGTCTAACACATAAAGGTCTTTGGGAGCCTCGGGAATATCGCCAACGCGGAACTGCATGTGAATCTGGTTCTTGTTCGCCATAACGTAGCCAGAGACGCCAGCAAGGTTAAGTGCGTCGTATGGATTGGAACCATAGGCATAGTGTGCCTGGTTATTGGTGGTGGCAGTGGTCCGGAAGGCGGTACGTTGAGCGTTCTCAACTGCAGTACCAGTCTTGTCAACCACAGTCATCACGATGTTTTGCTCGCCATTATACTCGAATGGAGTGTTCAGTGTGATGGTATTCCATGTGCCTACAGCAAAAGTAGTGGAGCCTGAATACACCAAGTGGGAGGCGGAAACAGGAAGCCAAGCGGCAGCAACTTCATTGGCATCGGTATGGCTGAGATAAATCTCAATGTCACGAGTCGTGGCATTGGTGAATGCATAGAGCTGGATTTCAAGCAAGGAGCCGGCAAGGCCGATTTCTTGCGCGGTGTAGATTTGTTGCGAAACGCTGTATGCGCTTTGGTTGCGGAATGGCAGCACAATATAGCCAGTGGTACCGGAACCAATCTCCACATAGCCAGCAGGCTTGAAGGCGAACTGTACAGCAGGACGAATTGCCTCGCTGGTGCCAACGATACCGGCCAAGTTGAGCGGATCGGGGTTCATACGGGTAGTGTCGTCGCTGTGATAGTACAACGCGCTGTTGGCAACTTGTTCTTCCATCATCAAGAACTGGAGACCGGCCATACCCACATCGGTATTGTCGTCAACCAAGACAGCGAGGTTGTAGGTGCCGTCGAAGTTGAGGAAACGCTTGGTCGGGATTTGTGTCCAGTCGTTGGAAGCGAAAGTCACTTCGCCGCTGAACACGAGATTGCTGGAATCAACGGCGGCCCATTCGGTCATGGTTTCGTCGCCAACGGCAACAAAGTAAATGTCCAGATTGCGGGTTTGCTCGGGACCAACGTTGAAGAAGCTGATGCCCGTGATGTCGGTATTGATTGAATCGACATCAGCGGGGGTGTAGATCTGCTGGGTCAACGAGTACTTGTAGTACGAGTTGGTGGGAAGATTATCACCGACAACTCCATCAGGATAGGACAAGAACTTCATGACGTTCTTGTAGCCATAGAGCGAACCTGCATCCGTAATAGTCAACGGGTTGTAGTTTGTAGCATTATTCCTAATATAAAGGGCTTGTTTAACTCCAGGGGTTTCGAAGCACCAAGAGGTTACAGATGAAGAGACATAATTACCGCTATTGTCATCAAAAACAACAATCAAGTTCTTGGTTCCATCGTAAGCGAAGGGGGTGTCCAAATTGATGGTTACCCAATCTTTTGTTTTCGATGAAACAACTTCGCCAGAGAACACCTTGTCGGCTTCTGTGACAGCAACCCAGTCTGTCTCGCTTTCAAAGGCGTTCTTCTCGGTGAGCACCATATACACGTCCATGTTGCGGGTGTAGATGTTGGTGCTGGTGGAGCTACTGTTGTAGTAGGAGATGGCACGGATTTCTCCATCCACATCTGCCAGCTCGTCAGCAGTGTAAATCTGCTGCGTCAGCGAGTAGTTGTAGTAGAAGTTTGATGGCAGTTGGTAGTTGGTGTACACCGGACTGCTCGTCACTTCAACCCATTGTGCATACGCGCCCGTGAAGGCGAGAAGGCACAACATCATCAAAGAAAATAATTTCTTTTTCATAATGAGTAATTTTTGGTTAATAATAATTGATTTGAATTGTTGTTTCGTTTTCGAAAAAAAGCATGGAACAAAACGCAAAAAGCCGCCGTTTCCAATGGCGGGGCTGATGTTCCAATAACCCTATGGCATCTGATGTGATGCATTTAACGCGTTTTATAATAAAAGATCTTTCATTTTCAAGACGCAAAAGTACGAATTTACCCTTAGTCTGAACGCATTTTTTTTGTTTTTTTATTTTTTTCAAAAAAAGCGGCTGCCGCTTTAAGAGAGGGGCAGCCGCTACTGAAAAAGAAGCATCAAATCCACTTCACCAAGGGGAAGTCTTGCCTATGCGGCAGCATCTTATTGGTGGGATAGACGCGGAAAGTGAAGTTGTAGATACCAGCGCGTTTGATGGGCACCTTTATATAATACTTAACCCAGCCGTCGCCAGAATCGACGAGTTTCATCTTTTCGACGGCGGTGATTTCATTCACCACGTCGTTGTCCTTGTTGCCAAACAGCAGCTCGACGCCGATGTCGCCGGCTTCCAAGTCGGGGGTGAGCAGCGTGACTTCGGCGATGAACAGCTCGCCAAAGGTGAGCGGGCGCACGTCGGTGTCTGGCAGGATAAGCGATTTCACCTCGATTTTGTCCCAGTTGGCGCGGACGCGGTTCTTCCACGCGTTGATTTCAAACGCCTTTTGGTAGCGGTTGGCCCTCATCCAATTCGTGCGCTTGATCAACTTGTTGTAATACAGTTCGAAATAGTCGTCCATCATGCGTTTCATTGTGAAGCGCGGCGAGATTTCGGCAAGGCATTTCTTCATGGCGGCCACCCAACCTGTGGGGACCTCCTTTTCGCGGGTGAAATAGAGCGGGACGATTTCGTTTTCAAGCATGTTGTAAATCGTTTCGGCATCCATTTCGTCCTGATAGCGTTGGTCTTGGTAGGTGCGTTTTTCCTGGATGGCCCAGCCTGCGCCTTCGCGATAGCCTTCGGCCCACCAGCCGTCGAGGACGGAGAAGTTCAAAACGCCGTTCATCACGGCCTTTTCGCCACTGGTGCCGGAGGCTTCCAAGGGGCGCGTGGGCGTGTTGAGCCACACATCGACGCAACTCGTCAAACGGTTGCCCAACTCCATATCGTAGTTACTGATAAACAGGATTTTACCGATAAACTCAGGCCTGCGCGAGATGTCGATAATCATCTTGATTAGGTCTTGTCCGGCCTTGTCGTTGGGGTGTGCCTTGCCCGCAAAGAGGAAGATGACGGGACGTTTGGAGTCGTTCACCAACTGCGAGAGACGTTCCAAGTTGCCAAAGAGCAGATGGGCACGCTTGTAAGTGGCAAAACGGCGGGCGAAGCCAACGATCAAAGCGTTCTCGTTCAGGTTATTAACGGTTTTGAGAATCAGTTTCGGGCTTTCTTGGCGTTGGCGCATGTCGTCCTTCAGTTTTTCGCCGAGATAGGCCATCAGTTCGTGTTTCAGCTGCTTGCGGATGTTCCAGATTTCCGCATCCGGCACTTCGTAAATCTTTTCCCAAGCCTTCCTATCCGACTGGTTGTCAATGAAGTCGGCACCGAAGATATTGGCATAGAGGCGTTGCCATCTGCGGTCGCCCCAAGTGGGCAGGTGCACGCCGTTGGTCACGCTGCCGATGTGGTTTTCCTCAGCAAAATAGCCGGGCCACAGGCTTTGGAACATCTCGCGCGAAACGCGCCCGTGGATTTTGCTCACGCCGTTCACCTCTTGGCTGAGGTTGGTAGCGAGCACGCTCATCGAGAACTTCTCGTTGGGGTCGTTGGCATTGAACCGGCCCAAGCCCATGAAGCGTTCCCAACTGATATTCATACGGTTGGCATAGTGCGGCATATAGGTTCGGATGAGGTGTTCCTCGAAGGCATCGTGACCTGCAGGCACGGGCGTGTGGGTGGTGAACAAGGTCGAAGTCCTGACGAGTTCGAGCGCGACGTCGAAGTCGAGGTTGTGCTTGTTGATGTACACGCGCAGGCGTTCCAGTCCGCTGAAAGCCGCATGACCTTCGTTGCAGTGGTAAACCGTTGGTTTCAAGCCGATTGCCTCGAGCAGACGGATGCCACCCACGCCGAGGAACATCTCCTGTTTGATGCGCATTTCGCTGTCGCCGCCATAGAGTCGGCTGGTAATACCACGGTCTTCGGGTGAGTTCTCATCGATGTCAGTATCAAGCAGATACAGCCCTACCCTACCCACGTTGACGCGCCATGCTTTGGCATAGACCAATCGGCCAGGGAAGGCGATGCCCACCTTTACCCAGTCACCTTTGGCATCACGCACGGGCACCAACGGCAGTTGCGAGAACTTTTGCGGGATGTAGCCGGCCCTTTGTTCGCCCGAAACGGTGATTTCTTGGGCGAAATAGCCATAACGGTACAACAACCCGATGCCAACCATGTTGGCGTTGCTGTCGGAGGCCTGTTTCATGTAGTCGCCGGCGAGGATGCCGAGTCCACCCGAATATATTTTCAGGCATTTCATCAGGCCGTATTCCATGCTGAAATAGGCAATGAGGTCCTTCTGTTGCGTTGGTTTCGCCATGTATTCCTTGAATTGGTCATACACCTTGTTCAGCCTTTCGACAAAACCCTTGTCCTTTTCCAAGGCCTCTATTTGCTCCACTGAGAGACCGGCCATCAGCGCGACGGGATTCTGCTCTGTGGCCTTCCATGCCTCCGCATTGATGGACTCAAACAATTCGATTGCCTCCACGTTCCAGCACCACCAAATGTTGTTGGCAAGCTCTTGAAGTTTCTGCATTTCAGCGGAATAGACGGGTTTCACCAAGACCTTTTTCCAACTTGGCTGGTCGTTTTTCTGATAGACGACTTCGTGGAGCATATCGGCATAAGGCACGGTTTCGAGCATATAATGCCGTCCGCCCGATTTTTCGAGTGCCACGTCCCAAGCCTGTTGGTAGTTGACAATCAGGTCGTTCCAGAGCAGTTTTCGGGCCACTTCCAAGGCCGCTTCCGACACCTTTTCCATGCCTTTGCCGGTTGTTTCCAAGAAGTGTCTCATGGCGGCAACAATGTCGTCAATCACCTGATTTTCATTCCCTTCCTGACGATGAACGACGGTGACGGCCACATTGCCTTTGCATTCTTGCTGCACGAACTTGCCGAAGCCCGCCACGTCGGTCGTGAGGGTCGGGATGCCGAGCGACACGCTTTCGAGCGGCGTGTAGCCCCACGGCTCATAATACGATGGGAACACCGAGAAGTCGAAGGCCGACAGGAACTCGCTGTAGGTCAAGTTGAAGATGCCATCGTTGCCGTTGAGATAGGCCGGCACGAACATCACCTTTACGCGGTCGTTGGCATCGTTTTGCAAGCCGGCGTTGCGCAAGGTGTTCAGGATGGCGTCGTGCTCATACTCGAAGATATGGTGCGTGGCCGGAAAATCAGTATGCCCCACGATGGCGTTGGAACCGTCCAAACGGTGTTGCAGGTCTTTCGACGGCCCGGCGATGTTGGCCGGCACCGCAATCACGCCGACGACGGTACGCGGCAAGTCCTTGTCCTCGTTCAAGCGGCGCAGCGCCTCAATGTAGAGGTCGATGCCCTTGTTCTTGAACTCATATCGCCCGCTGTTGATGACCATGAGGCAGTTGCGGTCGATGGGCTCGCCGCACAGCGTTTCGGCGATGCGGAGGATGTTTTCGCGGGCGGCTTGGCGCTTTTCGGCAAAGCTTTCGTCGCGCAAAGGTCTGTCGATGCCGTTGATGGTGATGATGTCAGGCTTGCGGTAGAGGAACTGCTGGCACTCCTGCGCCGTGATGTCGCTCACGGTCGTGAAGGCATCGGCGTTTTTGGCCGCCTTTTGCTCCATCGACTGTTGCGAGACTATGTTGAACTGCATGGCCATCACCGAGGGCAGATACGACTTGAGGTTCTCGTAGAGCGGCATCCCGTTTCCTGAGATGGCGCGGCCGAGGTAGGTGGCGTGGGTGGTGAACACCGTGGCAATGTAAGGGCAATGCTCCTTGAGGTAAAGCACGCCCGAACCCGTCATCCACTCATGGAACTGCGCCACGATGTTGGCCGAGGGCTTCAGGTTGTGGTTCACGAAACTCTCGATCACTTGGCCGGCGGCATAGCCGAAAAGCACCGGCTCGATGTAGTCCCACTGGCCACGGATGCTGTCGAGTTCGTATTGCTCCCACAGGTGGCCGAGGATTTCGTTCTTGGTCTGATACAAAGTAGTGTAGTCCACCAGTATGGCAATGGGGCTGCCTTCGATTTTCCAGCGCCCGATGCGGCATTTCAGGCCATGCGCCAAAGCCCGCTCGCGCCATTCGGGGAACAGGGTGTTGTCTTCAACGAAATAAAGCGTCTCGTGCGCTTCCTTCACGATGTCGGGACCAACGGTAATGTACTGGTCACCAAGCAGTTGGCGCACAGCACACGACTTGGTGGAGAGCACCGTATAGATGCCGCCCACCATATTGCACACTTCCCAACTGGTTTCAAAAAGGTATTCGGGGTTTTTCATTTATTTAAGTATTTAATATTCAATATTTAAGATTCAAGATTCAAAGATTTAAGATTCAAGATTTTACACATTTTCACTTTTCCAAAAGTGATTTTTATATCAATTTTCGCTTTTCCAAAAGTGATTTTTTGTAATCATTTATTACTCAACACTCTACACAGCCTCTTTTTTCCGTTTCGAGAGCTTCTGCACTCGGTCGGCGAAGTCGGTGAGGACATTCATGTAGTTGACGTAGGCATCGTAGGGCGAGGCATAATGGTTGAAATACTTGTGCACCACGCCGTCCGACAGCCACTTCGTGCACATGTAATAGAAGTGGTCGGAGGTCTGGAGCATGGTCCAATCCTGCTGCAGCTCCTCGTCCTTGATGCGATGCACCTTGGCCGTGAGGTCGTAAAGGGCACGGTAGGCGTCGTCCTGCAGGGGGTTGCCGAGCCAAGCCGTGAGGTCACGCTCCTCGTCGCTCCACGAAAGCACGTTGGGC
>CAMOCK010000082.1 GCA_946610645.1 uncultured Bacteroidales bacterium | reverse complement strand
TAGCTCAAGCCACAGTGGTGGTTGGTGAGCAGCAAGCCTTCGGGAGAGATGATCTCGCCCGTGCAGCCGCCACCGAATTGCACGATGGCGTCCTTGATGCTCGGCTGGTTGAAGCTGAAAATCTGTTCCGCCGTGAGTTTACAACCCATGGCTTGCATCTCGGCGAGGTTTTGCCCGTTGAGGGCGTAAGGCAGCCACATGCCTTCGTCGGCGCGGGCCACCGTGAGTGACAGCATTAATGCTGCGATTAATGAGAATAGTTTTTTCATTTTGATATAAGGTTTTTTCATTTGTATTTGTGCCACTAAGTCTTTCCTACTCATATAGCCTCCTTTTTTCGACTGCAATATTACAAAGAAAAACCGAAACCACAAGTAACAACAACAAAAAACCCCTCCTGATGGGGAAAAAGGAGGGGAAAAACAATATAAAGATTATGAAAAAAATCCGAATTTCGGTGTGCTAAGTTGTCCTTAGCTTTTGATGCTGCAAAGATAGGCAATTTTTCAATGCGCGCAACACTTTTTTTCGTTTTTTTTCGGAAAAAAGTGTTGCGCATTGCGTTTGCCAGCAATCACTGCTTGGCTGCCATCACCAGCTGACCTCTGTAGTACAGGTCGCCGTCAACATAGTAGGCCCTGTGCATGACGTGCATCGTGCCGGTCACGGGGCAAACGGTCACGTTAGGTGTTTCAGCCTTGTAATGTGTTCTTCTCTTCGCGCCTCTGGTGTGAGACTGTCTTCTTTTAGGATGTGCCATTTTTCTATTATTTTAACTTGTTATTTATCAATTATTTAATCTTCCAACTTTATGTTTTTCAATGCGGCCCAGCGTGGGTCAATCTCGTTCTCCTCCTCCGTTTCCTCAACGGTTTGTTCTGCCGTGAGCATCGCCATCACTTCGGGGTTGCATTGTCCTTCGGGATGCACGCGGTGCATCGGAACGGCGAGGATGATAAACTCGTAAACCAAAGAACTGATGTCGTAGTCGGCCTGTTCTGCCGGAACGACTTCCACATCGTCCGACTCTTGGGCGTTTTCCGTGCCGAACTTGAGGAAGAACTCGCGCTCGTCGCGGATGGGTAGGTCGAACTCGTCGGCGCAGCGGTCGCAGGCCACACGCACCGTCCCTTCAATGCCGAAATGCAGCACCATCAGGGTTTCCTGCCGGTCGATATCCAAGCTCACTTCCACCTTGCCGTGCTGAATCTCAGAGTATTCCCTCTCCGCGAAGAAACCGTCGTTGATTTCAAACTGGTAGGTGTGGCTGCCCAAGGCGAGGCCGCTGACCGGTATCAGAAATTCGTTGTTCTTCTCCATAGTGCCTAATGACTTAGGTCGAATTTTCGATTTCGGGCTGCAAAATTACGGAATTATTTTGAATGTGGCGCACGTTGCGCCTTTTTTTTTGATTTTTCGACATGCGGTGCATGTGTAGAGACGCCATTTATGACGTCTCTACAAACCGCATATCAATCAATCACGATTTTCTGTGTCCTGACGTTTTCGCCGTTGATGAGGCGCAAGACGTAAACGCCCGGTGTCATCCCGTTTGTAGAGACGTTGCGTGCAACGTCTGTACTGACAACAACGCGTCCCATCACGTCCACCACCTGTAGGGACACATCGAATGTGTCCGCCACAATATGGATTTCGCCATCGGCGTGATAGGCGAAGGGTTGTTCATCCGCAGACGGGCCGTCTGCTGGCCCGGAAAACACCAAGCGGAAACGCGAGGCGTAGTCGGTGGTTTTGGCGGTGAAGGTGTAGGATGCGGTAGAGGGGCGGGTATCGTTTAAACCCCCTTGCCCCCTTAAAAGGGGGATGAGGTCTATGTCCGCGCCGGTGAGGTTGTCAATCAGGTGCAGGTATTCCAAATCAAGGTTTTGCGTGTCAAAGGTCAAGGGGTAGGTGCCGTTTTTCGCGGCCTTGAAATTAACCGGGATTTCGTCTGTTGTAGAGACGTGCCATGGCGCGTCTCTACCAACGGTGGCCACGGCGTAATCCTTCCCGCCTTGCGGGATATATATTTTGGCATCCGTCTCGCCGAAGACGAATTTCTCCAAGCGGTCGCCGGCGTTGAAGCTCACGATGGCCTTGTCCTGAATGGCGTTGCCGCGTGTGTCGGCTTGCGCCACGGCGATTTGGATTGTCCCGTTGTTGCCCGCGCTTTGCTGCGCCGTGCGGCTGAAAGTGACCTTTTCGCCCGTCGTCTCGGCTTTTACCATCACGCCGGTGCAGGCAGGGATGGCCGTTGCCGACGAAACCGCGTTTGGCTCGATGCCCGTGCCGTCGGCGTTCATGGTGTAGTAGCTCCTGTTGGCGTATGCCGCCACGGGGAAGGGGTTGCCCACGAGGTTCCAGCCGGCGAAAGAGGCGTTGGCATCATAGACTAGCGGCACTTCGACAGGCTCAGTGCCCTGATTGTAGGGGCCAGAAAAGAACAAGGTGATGTCGGTTTCAGAGGCATAGAGGTAGCCCCGACCGTTCTCTATGGCGAAATGATAGTGGCCGCCTTCTTGCTTGTAGTTCTCCCACTCTAAGGTTGCGCTTTGGTTGAAGCGGTAGAGATCATGGTTGGGGAAGAAGATGTTGCCCACGGCCTCGGCCTCGATGCTGCCCGCCACGGGCGAGGCGATGAACCGCCAGCCCGCGTTGGTGCTCTCGCCGTAGCCCGGCACGGCAAGGCTGATGTCCGTTGATGAAACGACCACGTCTTGCCCTTGGGTGGGCATGGCGAGCGCGTAGTAGTTTTCAGTGAAAACCTCGCTGCTGACTGGCGTGAGCGTGCCCGCGCTGGCGGCGAAATTGCCCGCCGAGCCGTCTATCCTGCCGACCACGAAATACCCCGTCTGCCCTGCGCCGAGATAGATGATGCCGTCGTAGGTGAGGCCCGTGAAGTTGAAGTCATCGTCGGGCATCTGCTGCACGAAAATGCCCTCGCTTGCCGAAACCACCCAACCCCGCATGGCCCGTCCCTCCACGTCGCTGCCATTGATGCCGCCCACGTTGCACGCGCCGACATAGTAATTGTTGCTTAATGCGTCGTTATTATTACTGGCACCAACGATACCTCCATTATAATAATTGCCGCTCACGGCGCCAAGGTTAAAGTTGTTGGTGACTGGATTATTTGGATTGTTGTAACTGATTCCTGCAATGCCGCCAACATATATCTCTCCAGAAACCGAAGCCCTGTTCACGCACCCGCTCAAAGTGCCGACAATGCGCCCTGCAATGCCGCCTACCCAATAATTACCCGAGATACTCACGCCCTCGCTGACGGAGCATTCCGTAATCGTGCCGTAGCAGATGCCTGCAATGCCTCCCACATACCTTGTGCCCGTGATGGAACTTCCCGCGCCCAAAACGAGGTTCTTGACCGTGCCGTTGTCGCCTATAACGCCGAACAGTGCCTGATAATAATGGTCTGGCTCGTTGATGACCACATTGCTGATGCTGTGGCCGTGGCCGTCGAAGGTGCCTTTGAAGCGGTTGGACTCTGTGCCCACAGGTGTGTAGGTCTTGTTTGTGTAGTCGAGGTCGGCGTCAAGTAAGAAGTATTGTCCGTCCGGCATCAGGCCGCTGTTTACTGCCGCCGCAAACGCGTCCATCTCTTCTGTGGAGTGGATAACGATGGGGTTTTCTTCCGTTCCCTGCGGCGGTGTGATGGTGAACGTCGCCGTAGTCTGGCCCGTGAACGTGCCTATGCCAGTAATGGTAATGTCGTAATGGCCGTAGTCCGTGAGACCGTCGGGCAGGGTGACGGTGTAGTGAACGCCTTCGGTGAGCGTGACAGGTGCGCCGGTCATGTTGTCGGTGACGGTGACGACCGGTGTCAGCGGGTCGCCCGTGTAGGCTTGGCTGGGAATCTCAATCGTCACCCAATCGCTGTAGCCGATGTCGCGCTTGAGGGTCGCGCTGCCGGTGATGGTCACGTCTTCATCGGGCATGGTGAAACGATGATTCGCGCCGTCTTCGACAAGCGCGACGCCGTTGGCCGAATAGGTCACGCTCGCGACGACATAGCCCGCTGGCGCATCATAATTCATATTCGACATCACCATAGCCTTTCCAACAACGAAATAAGGCGTGCCGCCGTCCTCGAAAGTGGCCTCGGGAAGCGAGCCTGAAACCTGTTCGCCGAAAGTGACGGTGCCCATCCATTTCGCGCCGTTGGTGTCGTTGCCGTCCACGCCGCCGTGGCGGACCGAGGTGTGGTAGTAATTGTAGTTGAGGGTACCGCTGCTGCTGCCCACCACATCACCCACATGGAGGGTGCCCTCTACCGTTCCGAGAAAGCGGCAATAGTCGACCCTTCCCTCGCTGTATAATCCACCCACGACACCGCCGAGGTTTTTGGTCTTCGCAATGCCTCCGTAGTTAATCGAGGCCTTGCTGACGCAATACGCTATTCTCCCACTTGAGCAGCCTGCAATGCCGCCCAAGTCCCCGGGAGCATAAGCGCTGCCTGATGCCACGGGATGTACAGAGATGAGCACGTTTTCGCCCACATGGCAGTTCATTATTTTGGCATTACTCCAGACTTCTCCAGCGATGCCGCCGGCATTGCCCTTTGAGACGATGGAGGAGTTGCCACCCAAGGTAAGGTTAGAGATTTCTCCACCATAGCCCACAAAGCCGAACAGCCCGCAATGGTCATCTTGGCTGTTGATGATCACGTTGTTGATGGAGTGGTTGTTGCCCCAAAAAACGCCACAGAACCTGCGCTCTACGACTTGTGTGCCATCAAAAAAGACACAGCCGATGGGCGTGTAGGTCTTGCCTGTGTAGCTGAGGTTGACCATGAGCTTGAAATATGTGTTTTCGTACATATTTCCGTTGTTCACGTCGGCGGCCAACTGGTCGAGGTGGTCCGTGGTGTAGATGAGATACGGGTCGGGTTCCGTTCCAGAGCCGCCGCCGAAGGCGGTTTGCGCTTGCGCCGCCGTCGCTATCGCGAGGAGCACGGCAAGGAGAAACGTTTCCCGTCGGGTGCTTTTGGTTATTGTTTTGCTTAAATTGTTGTAAATGATTGATTTACAATCATTTACCCCCCCCCCAACGTTGGGGAGGGGGGTTGTTGGTTGCAGCGATGGCTTGCATGGTGTTGATGTTTGTCATCGTTGTAGAGATTTTGCGTTAATAAACTATCTTCATTGATTCTAATTTTCAGCAAGTCGAAATACATCAGGCGCGAATTGAGCGGAAGATGTCCAACGCCAACGCCCATATATTTGTCTTCGAGGCCACAAAGATAATACTTTCTGGGAAAACACAAATGTTTTTTTGCGGTTTGAAAATGTGACGGGAAAGAAAACGCACTTTTTTCTGAAACATAATCCATTCAAGCAAAAAAGAGACCCCTATCGGAGTCTCTTTTGCTTTGGGTGGAAGATGGGACTCGAACCCACGACCCACGGAACCACAATCCGGTACTCTAACCAACTGAGCTACATCCACCATCAGTTTTGCGGCTGCAAAAATACAACATTTTTCCATAATGGAAGTTTTTTTTCGGCAAAATTTTCATTTTTTCTTTTTTCAAGGCCAAAATCGGTGCAAAAACGCTACCTTTGACGGCTCAAACATACCCTTTCATGAACAATAAAGCGAAAAACATGCAATCACCTAAAGCATTGGCTTGGAAGCGGTTCCGAAGCAACAAACTCGGGATGGTGGCTTTGTTTTTCGTCCTCGTTTGGGCTTTGCTGGCTTTGTTCGCCTATCTGGTCATCCCCGACAAGACACCCAACGCCAATCGACAACTCTTGGAAATCAGCACCAAGAAACCAGGCTTCGAGGTCGATATGCTCATGATTCCGAAGGATACGCCCCTTGCGCAAACGCCCTTTCTCCAATCTTTCTTCAATGGTAGGCCTGACGACTGCACCTACCTGCCTTTCGACAGCCTGCATATTAATAAAGAGCAAACCACGGTGTTTCTTTACCAGTCGGAAGGAGGCGGAGTGTCGAGAACGGAAACCATTGAAAACAAGGAACTTGCAAGCAAATCATTCTTCTCGGACAGTGATGCCGACACCTATATCCGCTCCCATTGCGTGAAGCACCGCAAATTCCTATTGGGCACCGACCAATTCGGGCGCGACTTCCTCAGCCGACTCGTTTTGGGCAGCCGCATCAGCCTGACAGTGGGCTTCATCGCCGTGCTGCTCAGCCTGATGATAGGTATCGTGGTGGGCAGTTTGGGCGGTTTCTTCCGTGGCAAGGTGGATGACGCGGTGGTGTGGTTCATCAACGTGGTGTGGTCCATCCCCACCCTGCTTTTGGTCATCGCCATCACTTTCGCCTTGGGCAAAGGCATAGCGCAAGTGTTCATCGCCGTCGGCCTGACGATGTGGGTCGAGGTGGCGCGCATCGTCAGAGGCCAGATTCTTTCCATCCGCGAGACGACTTTCGTTGAGGCCGGGAAAGCGTTGGGGTTCAGGGATTTGCGCATTATTTTCAAGCACATCCTGCCCAATATCCTCAATCCCATCATCGTGGTTTCGGCGGCCAATTTCGCCTCGGCCATCCTGCTTGAGGCGGGCTTGAGTTTCCTCGGCATCGGGGTGCAGCCGCCCATGCCCTCGTGGGGCAGCATGATCAAGGAAAACTATGCCTTCATCATTTTGGACGCGGCCTATCTCGCCATTTTGCCCGGCATCGCCATCATGCTCCTCGTGCTGGCGTTTATGCTCATCGGGAATGCCTTGCGCGAAGCGTTGGACGTGAAGAATTAATGCAGAATTAAGAATTAAGAATTAGGAATTAGGAATGTCGTTATCATTCATAATTCTGCATTCATAATTCTGCATTCACAAAAAAGTTGTATCTTTGCGCCCTCAAAATCGCGCACGAGCGGGTGTGGCGGAATTGGTAGACGCGCCAGACTTAGGATCTGGTTTCGAGAGAAGTAAGGGTTCGAGTCCCTTCATCCGCACAAAATACAAATAATCAATATCTTAGCAATGAATATTACGCAAACCTCAAAAGGAGACAACCTCATCTCCATCAAAATCAGCGTCGAGAAGGCTGACTATCAAGAAACCGTGGAAAAAACCCTGAAGCAGATGCGCCAACGCGCCAACGTGCCCGGCTTCCGCCCCGGCATGGTGCCCATGGGCATGATCAAGAAAATGTACGGTGCCAGCGCGAAAATGGAAGCCCTGAACAACGTGGTTTCGGAAAACCTCAACAAATATATCTTCGACAACAAACTCAACGTGATAGGCTACCCGCTGAGCGACCTCGACAACCAGCAGCCCAACGACCTTGAAAACCAAGACGACATGGACTTCTGCTTCGAGGCAGCCATCCGCCCCGAAATCAACATCGACTACACCAACACGATGGTCGATTTCTACCACATCATCGCCGAAGAGGAAGACGTGCAACGCGCCATCGACGACATGCTGGAGCGCAACCCCAACACCTCGCACCCTGAGACCGTGGGCGAAAACGACCGCCTCGAAATGAAGGTGCGCGAAGCCAAAGACGGCAAGGAAGTGGAAGAAGGCTTCGAGAAAGACGGCGTTTACATCCACATGGACCAAATCACCAACAAGACCATCCGCAAGAAATTCATCGGCAAGGAAGTGGGCGCCGAGTTCATCGTGAACCTCGCCAAGGCCCTCGGCGGCGAAGAAGCCGTGACCAAGATCCTGGGACAAGATGCCCCCGCCGCCTCCGACTTCAACATCATCATCGACGACGCCCTCCGCAACGAGAAGCCCGAACTGGACGAAGAGTTCTTCGAAAAAGTGTTCCCCAAGCAAGACGTGAAAGACCTCGACACCTTCAAGTCCAAGGTGAAAGCCGAGATGGAAAAGCAATTCGAGGCCGAAACCGACCCCATCCTCTTCAACAAGATGATCGACGAAATCGTGGCCGCCGCCCATTTCGAGCTTCCCGACACCTTCCTGAAACGCTGGCTCGTTGAAAACAGCCAAGGCAAGCTGACGGCCGACGACGTGGACAAAAACTACGAAAAAGACTATGTGAAGGGCCTGCGCTGGCAGCTCATCGAAGACAGCATCGCGCAAAACAACCCCGAACTCATCGTCACCGAAGAGGAAGTGAAGAACTTCGTGCTGAAGCAAATCTTCCCCGGCATCGACTATGCCACGCTTGAGGACGACATGAAGGCCAATCTCGACAAGATTGCCGCCAACTACCTCAAGGACGGCCAACAGAAAGAGCAGCTGAAGAACCAACTCGCCGACATCAAGATGACCCAATTCCTGAAAGGCAAGATGAATATCAACTACGCCGACACCAACTATAAGGACTTCATGAAGAAACTTGAGGAGGAACGCAAATGATCACAGAATTCCAAAAATACGCCACCAAGCACCTCGGAATGAACACCTTGAGCTTGGAGCAATACATGTCGAAAGTGCGCAGCCAGGGCTACATCAGCCCCACCGTCATCGAAGAGCGCCAGTTGAACGTGGCCCAGATGGACGTTTTCAGCCGCTTGATGATGGACCGCATCATCTTCCTCGGCACCGCCATCGACGACTATGTGGCCAACGTCATCCAAGCCCAGATGCTCTTCCTTGAGTCGACCGACTCGAAGCGCGACATCCAGATCTACCTCAACTCGCCCGGCGGCAGCGTCTATGCCGGCTTGGGCATCTACGACACCATGCAGTTCATCACCCCCGACGTGGCCACCATCTGCACCGGCATGGCCGCTTCGATGGCCGCCGTGCTGATGTGCGCCGGCACTCCCGGCAAACGCTCGGCCCTGCCCCACTCGCGCATCATGATCCACCAGCCCATGGGCGGCGTGGAAGGCCAAGCCACCGAAATCGAAATCACGGCACGCGAAATACAGAAACTGAAGAAAGAGCTGTATGAAATCATCGCCAAGCACTCGGGCCAGACCTACGACAAGGTGTGGGCCGACAGCGACCGCGACTATTGGATGACCGCCGAGGAAGCCAAGGCCTATGGCATGATCGACGAAGTGCTCATCAAGAACAAGAAGGCATAAACAATGGCCAGAAAATCAGATGTTTGCGCGTTTTGCGGACGCAAAGCCAACGAAGTGCGGCTGATGATACAAGGCGTTGATGCACAGATTTGCGACAGTTGCGCCAAACAAGCCTATACCATCATCAAGGAGCAATTCGGCGACGACAAACCCAAAAGCAAATTAGACTCAAAAGGTTTCACGCTGAAGAAACCCGCCGAAATCAAGGCCTTCCTCGACCAATACGTCATCGGGCAAGACGAAGCCAAACGCACCTTGTCCGTGGCCGTATATAACCACTACAAGCGCATCAGCCAAAAGGTGGAAGCCGATGAGGTGGAAATCGAGAAGTCGAACATCATCCTCGTGGGCGAGACCGGCACGGGCAAGACCCTCCTGGCCCGCACCATCGCCAAGATGCTCAACGTGCCCTTTGCCATCGCCGACGCCACCGTCTTGACCGAGGCCGGCTATGTGGGCGAAGACGTGGAGAACATCCTCGTGCGCCTGCTGCAAGCGGCCGATTTCGACGTGGCCGCCGCCGAACATGGCATCGTCTTCATCGACGAAATCGACAAGATAGCCCGCAAGAGCGACAACCCCAGCATCACCCGCGACGTGAGCGGCGAAGGAGTGCAACAGGCCATGCTGAAACTCTTGGAAGGCTCGGTCGTCAATGTGCCGCCCAAAGGCGGACGCAAGCACCCCGAACAAGAGATGATCGCCATCAACACCAAGGACATCCTCTTTATCGCGGGCGGTGCCTTCGACGGCATCGAGCGCCTCATCGCCGCAAGAAAACGCACCAACGTGATCGGCTACGGAACAGGCGGCAACGAGGTCATCGACAAGGACAATATGCTGCAATACCTCTCGCCCGCCGACCTGAAGAAGTTCGGCCTCATCCCCGAAATCGTCGGACGACTGCCCATCATCACCCACCTCAACCCTTTAGACAGCAACGCGCTGAAGCGCATCCTCACCGAGCCGAAAAACGCCCTTGTGAAACAATTCCAAAAACTCTTCGCGATGGACAAAATCAACTTGGTCATCAAGGACGAAACACTTGATTTCGTGGTCGAAAAGGCCATTGAGTTCAAGGTGGGCGCACGCGGGCTGCGCGGCATCATGGAAGCCATCCTCAACGACGCCATGTTTGAACTGCCTTCCGAAATCACCGCAACGGAGCTGGTCATCGACCGCGAATACGCCGAGGCGAAACTCGAGAAATCGGGTCTGAAAAAGCTTCATGCCGGAGATTGATTCCAGTTTTTTTACATAAAAAGCATCCGCCGAAAACGGGTGCTTTTTTTTTGGCACAATACTTGCATAGGATGCAGCGTTGAACCATAAATGATAGGAGAAAACGCCATGAAAAGAATTGCCCTCACCGCACTTGTCGTATTGATGACTCTTTCGGGTTTCGCCCAGTTTATCGCCAAAGGAGACCCATCCAAACGGAAGGTCGCCTATGTCAAGAAACCGGAAGCACCCAAGTCGGCGGTCATTGACTTCAACGAAACAGCCGAACCCATCACGGGCACAGTGGTGTATGGCCGAATCGAGGAAAACGGCGACACCACCCTTATCGTCTATCTGCCCGAAGTCGATATTGACCTGATGCAGAGATATTTGCAAATCACCGACTCAAACAAGGGCCGCCGTTTGGCCAACAACGTGAAAAAAGTGTATCCTTACGCCAAATTGGCCGGAGCCAAGATGCAGGAATACGACTCCATCTTGGCTAACGTGACCAGCGAATTCGACCGCCACATGCTGATGAAAAAGGCCGAGAAGGAAATCACCGACCAATATACCGAGGAGTTGAAGAACCTGACCATCACCCAAGGTCTTATTCTGGTGCGCCTCATCGACCGCGAAACAGGCAACACGAGTTACCAGTTGGTGAAAGAATTGCGCGGCAAGGTGCGTGCCTTCTTCTACCAAGGCTTCGCAAGGCTGTGGGGCTACAACCTCAAGACCGAGTTCGACCCGCACAACAACCCGGAGGACGACGAAATCGACACCATCATGACGCTGCTGGAGCGTGGGGTCATTTGACGCAAACAAAAAGAGCCAGCAGCACAAGTCTGGCTGGCTCATTCGCAATGAAGGCACTGAGGCGCGGTTGCACCTCAGTGTTTTTTTAGTCCTTGCGGCGTTTCTTGGCCACGAGGTAGGCGCCGCCCATTCCGAGCAGCAGGGCGATGCCGCTACCCAACGGACTGGCGTCTTGGTTGTTGTTGGAGTTGTGGCCGGGCAAAACGGGCATCATCGGGCTGTTGGTGCGGTCGTTGAAGTAGCCAGCGCCGTAGTATTGCTCGTCGCTGACGTAGCCGCGCTGGAACAGGCCGCCGCCGCTTTGCTGGGCAACCGCGCCAAG
>CAMOCK010000081.1 GCA_946610645.1 uncultured Bacteroidales bacterium | reverse complement strand
TACTACTACCGCAACCAACAGGTCAAGAAGCCTGAGGGCGGTTGGCGTCACCTGCGTTCCGACGAGATCGAGCGTCTGGTGAAAAACAGCAACTCAGCCACCAACTGGGACGACATCTGGGTCACCGACGAGTTCGACACCAATATGATCCGCAACAACCATTTCTTTGGTATGGTGCGTATCGGTCGCGTGTGCAATAAAGTGCTGCAATACCACGACCTGCGTGTGCCCATCGGCATCACCGACAGCAGCATCATCTCGTGCGACATCGGCGACGACGTGGCCATCCACGATGTGCATTACATGGCCAACTACATCATCGGCGACCGCAGCATCCTGTTCAACATCCAGGAAATCTCCACCACCGACCACTCCAAGTTCGGCAACGGCATCGTCAAGGAAGGCGAGCCGGAAGACGTGCGCGTGTGGCTCGAGGTGATGAACGAAATCGGGACGCGCCGCATACTGCCCTTCGACGGCATGATTACAGCCGACGCCTACCTTTGGGCCAAATACACCGACGACACCAAGCTTCAGCAACGCCTCAAGGAAATCACCCAAGCCAGCGTCGATTCGCATCGTGGCTACTACGGCACCGTCGGCGAAAGCTGCGTCATCAAGAACTGCTGGATTTTGAAAGACGCCAAAGTGGGGCCGCACTGTTATATAAAAGGTGCGAGCAAACTGAAAAACGTCACGATTAATTCTTCCGCAGAGGAGCCTTCCCAAATCGGCGAGGGCGTCATCCTCGTGAACGGAGTGACGGGCTACGGATGCCGCATCTTCTACTCGGTGGTGGCCACGCGCTTCGTTCTGGGCGACAACTGCAACCTGAAATACGGCGCAAGGCTCATCCACTCGGTGCTGGGCGACAACTCCACCATCTCGTGCTGCGAGGTGCTGAACAACCTGATTTTCCCTTCGCACGAGCAGCATCACAACAATTCCTTCCTCATCTCAGCCTGCGTGATGGGGCAGAGCAACATGGCCGCCGGCGCCACCGTCGGCTCCAACCACAACAGCCGCGCCACCGATGGCGAAATCGTGGCCTCGCGCGGCTTCTGGCCGGGGCTTTGCTCGAGCGTGAAGCACTCGTCAAGGTTTGCTTCGTTCACCTTGCTCAGCAAGGCCGACTACCCGAGCGAACTCAACATCATGCTCCCGTTCTGCCTCGTGAACAACAATACAAGCAAGAACGAACTGGAAGTGATGCCCGCCTATTGGTGGATGTACAACATGTACGCCCTTGCCCGCAATACCTCGAAATACGTCAGCCGCGACAAACGCAAACGCAAGATCCAGAACATTGAGTTTGAAACCCTTGCGCCCGACACGGTTGAGGAAATCATAGAGGGTCGCAAGCTGCTCGAAGTTTGGGTAGCCAAGGCTTGGTTGCGCAAGAAAGGCGAAGACCCCGGAAAATACGAGTATTACGACTTGCGCGAATGTGGCAAAAACCTCTTGGACAACGAGCCGGAAACAGTGAAGTCGTTGGAAGTGTTAGGCGAAGGCATGGAAAAAGGAAAGCGCAAGGTGCGCATACTCAAGCCTTTGGAAGCCTATCATGCCTACGGCGACATGATTACCTATTATGCCATGACGACCTGTCTGCGTTATCTTGAAGCCCATCCCGACGTCGACATGGAGACCATTGTCAACCACATGAAAGGCAAGCGTCTGCGCAAGTGGATTAACCTTGGCGGACAGACCATGCCCGAGGAATATGCCGACCAACTCCGTGCCGACATCCGCGACGGCAAGCTCAACACTTGGGACGAAATCCACCACCGCTACGACGAGCTTTGGGAGAACTACCAGCATGAGAAACTGCGCCACGCCTATTTCGCGCTGATGTTCCTCTACAAGGACGAAACCGACGTGATGACCGAAGAGATGTGGCACGAGAACCTCGACAAGGCCATCCGCATCCAGCACTTCATCTGCGACCAAGTGTATGACAGCCGCAAGAAAGACTACGAAAACGAATTCCGCAACGCCACCTTCCGCAACGAGGCCGAAAAACTGGCCGTCATCGGAAGCATCGACGACGTGTCGTTCGTGAAACAGATTCGTCAGGAAACCGAAGAATTTGTGGCATTAATCCAAAAATACAGGAACACGCATTAATCATAAAGGGCTGTCGTATTACGGCAGCCGCGCTGAATACCAATCGGCTGCCACGTTGTGACAGCACTACAATTCAACAATTGACTACGTCAAATTATCAATTCAACAAATAAACAATTCAACAACAATGAGAGTCATCATAGAAAAAAACTACGACGCCATGTCGCGTTGGGCCGCCAACCATATCGTCGAACGCATCAATGCCTTCAAGCCGACGGCCAAAAAACCCTTCATCCTCGGTCTGCCCACGGGTTCAACCCCGATAGGAACCTATAAGGAGCTGGTGAAGCTTTACAAGAAAGGCCAAGTCTCGTTCAAGAACGTGGTCACCTTCAACATGGATGAATATGTAAAGATTCCAGAAGACCACCCCGAAAGCTACCATAGCTTTATGTGGAACAACTTCTTCAGCCACATCGACATCAAGAAGGAGAACGTGAACATCCTCAACGGCAACGCCAAGGATTTGGAGAAAGAATGTGCCGACTATGAGGCCAAAATCAAGAGCTACGGCGGCATCGACCTCTTCATGGGCGGCATCGGCCCCGACGGGCACATCGCCTTCAACGAACCTGGCAGCAGCCTCACTTCACGCACCCGCGTGAAGACCTTGACGACCGACACCATCATCGCCAACTCTCGCTTCTTCGAGAACGACATTAATAAGGTGCCGAAGACTGCCCTCACCGTGGGCGTGGGCACCGTCATGGACAGCCGCGAGGTGATGATTCTTGCCAACGGCCACAACAAGGCCCGCGCCTTGGCCCATGCCATCGAGGGCGCCGTCAGCCAGATGTGGACCGTCAGCGTGCTGCAAATGCACCCCAAGGGCATCATCGTTTGCGACGACGCCGCCTGCGACGAAATGACCTACGGCACAGTGAAATACTTCAAGGACATCGAGAAGAACAATATTTGATTTTTTGCTGTAAGCCATAAGCAGACTTGCTTACTGCTTATGGCTTACAGTTTGCAACAAAAACACAATGAAAACATTCGCCATCATCGGCGTTGGCGGCTACATCGCCCCGCGCCATCTCAGAGCCATCAAAGACACGGGCAACAATTTAGTGGCGGCCTACGACAAAAGCGATAGTGTCGGTATCATGGACAGCTATTTTCCGAAGGCTTCCTTTTTCACCGAGCAGGAGCTTTTCGACCGGCACAATACCAAGCTGAAAGACGAAGGCAAGCAGATTGACTACGTCAGTGTGTGCACGCCCAATTACTTGCACGATGCCCACATTCGCTACGGCCTGCGCCTCGGCGCTGATGTCATCTGCGAGAAGCCCCTCGTGCTCAATCCATGGAACATCGACGCCTTGCAGAAGGTGGAGGAACGGCAGGGACGTAAGGCCTACACCATCCTCCAACTCCGTCTTCACGATAAGATCAAGGCACTGAAAAAGAAGGTGGAAGAAGGCCCCCAAGACAAGGTTTATGATGTCGATTTGACTTATATCACCTCGCGTGGTTATTGGTACTACGCCTCGTGGAAAGGCGACATCAACAAGAGCGGCGGCATTGCCACCAACATCGGCGTGCATTTCTACGACATGCTCAGTTGGATTTTCGGCAATGTGAAGAAAAACGTGGTCCATGTGGCCTCTCACGACCGCGTGGCAGGCTATCTTGAACTGGACCGCGCACGCGTGCGCTATTTTCTCAGCATCAATGCCGAAACACTGCCCGAAAATGCCGTGGAAGGCGAGAAACGCACCTTCCGCAGCATAACCATCGACGGCGAGGAGTTTGAGTTCAGCGAAGGCTTCACCGAACTCCACACCAAAAGCTACGAGGAAATCCTTGCAGGGCGTGGATTCGGCATCGAAGAGGCTCGCCGTTGCATAGATATCGTATATGAAATCCGCAACGCCACCCCTAAGGGCCTGAAAGGCGAATACCATCCCATGGCCAAGCTGCCGCTGAGTGGACATCCGTTTGGATGGAAATAACAAAAACAACATATCAAATGAAAGACACGAAAATCTGCGTTATCGGCCTGGGCTATGTCGGTTTGCCACTGGCCCGCTTGTTTGCGACCAAGTTTGAAACCATAGGTTTCGACATGAACCAAGATCGCGTGGATGCACTCATGGCCGGTCACGACACCACTCTTGAAGTAGCCGACGAACTGCTTCAGGACGCCATCAAGAATCACGGCTTCCGCTGCACTACTGACATAGAGGAAATCAAGAAATGCAACTTTTATGTGGTGGCCGTACCCACCCCGGTCGATAGCGACAACCATCCAGACCTGAAGCCCCTATGGGGTGCTTCAGAAACCGTCGGCAAAGTCATCGGCAAGGGCGATGTGGTCGTTTATGAATCCACCGTTTACCCAGGTGTGACCGAGGAAGAATGTCTCCCCGTGGTCGAGCGAGTCAGCGGACTGAAGTTCAACGTGGACTTTTATGCCGGCTACAGCCCAGAGCGCATCAATCCCGGCGACAAGGAGCACACCGTCGAGAAAATCCGCAAGGTGACTTCCGGTTCGACACCCGAAATCGCCGACTATGTGGATGCCGTCTATAACACCGTCCTTGTCAATGGTACGCACAAAGCCAGTTCCATCAAAGTGGCCGAAGCTTCCAAGATCATCGAGAACTCGCAGCGCGACGTGAACATTGCTTTCATGAACGAGTTGGCCAAGATTTTCAACGCCATGGGCATCGACACCCGCGACGTGATAGAGGCCGCCGCCTCGAAGTGGAACTTCATCAAGCTCAGTCCGGGCCTCGTGGGAGGCCACTGCATCTCCGTGGACCCGTACTACCTCATCCAAAAGGCTCAGGTATATGGCGTTTTGCCGCGCATCATGCACGCAGCCAGAAGATTGAACGACGGCATGGGTGCGTATGTGGCCAACCAAACCATCAAATGCATGAACAAAAAGGGCGTGATGGTGAAGGATGCCAACATCCTCATCCTCGGCATCACCTTCAAGGAAAACTGCCCCGACATCCGTAACACCAAGGTCGTGGATATCTTCCACACTTTGGAGGAATATACGAAGAACATCACCGTTTATGACCCTTGGGCCGATGCAAGTCATGTCAAGCACGAGTATGGTTTGACCGTGACAAACGATGTTCCGACAAAAAAATTCGATGCCGTCATCCTCGCCGTGGCGCATAAGGAGTTCCAGTCCTTGGACATGAAATCCTTCATGAAGCCCAATGGCGTCATTTACGACGTGAAGGGCATTTTGCCGCGTAACATAATTGATGGAAGATTATAAAACCAAACAGGCATGAAAATCGCAGTAGCAGGCACAGGCTACGTCGGTTTGAGTATAGCCATCCTCTTGGCGCAACACAACCACGTCACCGCCGTCGACGTGGTTCCCGAAAAAGTAGACCTCATCAACCAGAGGAAATCACCCATCCAGGACGAATACATCGAGAAATATTTGGCTGGGAAGGACCTGGACCTCACCGCCACCCTCGATGGGAAAGCGGCCTATCGCGAGGCCGAGTTCGTCATCATCGCCGCTCCCACCAACTACGACCCGCAGAAGAACTTCTTCGACACCTCGCACGTCGAGGAAGTCATAGACCTGATTCTCAGTGTCAATCCCGATGCGGTGATGGTCATCAAATCGACGATACCCGTGGGTTACACACGGAGCCTCTATTTGAAATATGCCGCCAAGGGCGTGAAGCGGTTCAACCTGCTCTTTTCGCCGGAGTTTTTGCGCGAGAGCAAGGCCTTGTACGACAACCTCTATCCCAGCCGCATCATCGTTGGCGTGCCGAAAGCCATTCCCGGCTTCGACGAGGAGAACCAAGCCATCCTATCGTTGGTCCGCCCCGACATTGAGGAGAAGGCCCGCCAGTTTGCTGCCTTGCTCCAAGAAGGTGCCATCAAGCAAGACGTGCCGACGCTCTTTATGGGCATGAAGGAAGCCGAGGCCGTGAAGCTCTTCGCCAACACCTATCTGGCCTTGCGCGTGAGCTATTTCAACGAATTGGACACCTACGCCGAGGTGAAAGGTCTCGACACACAAGCCATCATCGATGGCATTTGCCTCGACCCGCGCATCGGCTCGCACTACAATAACCCATCGTTTGGCTACGGCGGCTATTGCCTGCCGAAAGACACGAAGCAGCTTTTGGCCAACTACGAGGACGTGCCTGAAGACCTCATCCGCGCCATCGTGGAGAGCAACCGCACGCGCAAAGACTTCATCGCCGACCAAGTGTTGAAGAAGGCTGGCTATTACGACTACTACGACCAAGGCCAATACAACGCTTCGCGTGAGCACCGCTGCGTCATCGGCGTGTATCGCCTGACGATGAAGTCGAACTCCGACAACTTCCGCCAGTCGAGCATACAGGGCGTGATGAAACGCATCAAGGCCAAAGGTGCTGAGGTGGTCATCTACGAGCCGACCTTGCCCGACGGAACCACGTTCTTCGGCAGTCTCGTCGTGAACGACATCGCCAAGTTCAAGGCAATGAGCCAAGCCATCATCGCCAACCGCTACGACAGCATCCTCGACGATGTCATCGACAAGGTTTACACGAGGGATATTTTCAAGAGGGATTAATCCTCATGTTCAACAAAACCGACCCTTCCATTTTTGATGGTGACTGGACTTTCGAGAAGACCGAAAGGGCCATCCTCGGCCTTTGCAAGATTCTCGACCGCTATGCACACAAGCTGACCCTTGAGGATCTGGAGAACGACCCGCGTTGCGTCCGAATCCCCAACTTGGGGATGGACACGGTGCAACGGGTCATCGACGACGTGGAGGCAAAGCTCTGGCGCGGCGCGAAGCCGTTGGAAAACGAAGTCATCTACCACACCGGCCCGCACCACGACGACATCATGCTTGGCCTCATGCCATTCATCAACAGGCAGTTGCGAAGCCCTTCGAACCAAGTGCATTTCGCCATTATGACTTCGGGCTACCATTCGGTGACCGACGAGTTCCTTTTGGATGCCTTGGCCGACACGCTGCGATACATGCGCCAAGGGCGGATCCAAATGGTGGACTACCCCGACTTCTTCGATCAAGGCTACCGTTTCAAGCAGGAGAAGGACGTGCACCATTACTTGGACAACGTGGCCCGCAAGAACCCCGACGAGATGCGGCGCGGCTTTTGCCACCGCATCCTGCGCGATGCCGTGGGTTTGTGGCAACTGAAAAGCATTGACGACGTGGAAAAACGGTTCGTGGTAGAAATCGAAAACCTTCGCAATGGGAAGCCTAACAGCACCGAAGTACAAAAACTTAAAGGCGAAATCCGAGAGTTTGAAGAGGAATTAGTGTGGGCTTACGCCGGCACGTCGTTGTGCCACATCCACCACCTACGGTTGGGGCTGTATGAAGATAACGCGGTGCATCGGCAGGCGCAGGACCCGCTTGACAGTGACGTGCAAACCATCCTCAACCAACTGCGCGAGTTGAAGCCAACGGTTATCACTGTTGCCATTGACTATGAGGGACTTGGTCCAAACACACACTACAAAGTCATGCAGGCCATTGCCGAAGCCGTGCGCCTTTGGGGCGAAGAAGCCGACCTCATGGACCTGAAAATCTTCGGCTACCGCAACGTTTGGTCTACCTTCCATCCGGCCGAGGCCAACGTGTATGTGCCCGTGTCGCTTAACGCCATGGCCGTTTTCGAGAAAGCCTTCAAGGACAGCTACTTGACACAATTCAAGGCCGAGTTTCCCAATCCCGACTTCGACGGGCCTTTCAGCGAATTGGCAGAGCAGATTTGGGTGAAGCAATACAAGGACATACAGTTCGTCCTCGGCAAGAATTTCTTCTACGAAAACGCCCATCCGCTCATTCGCGCCACCCACGGGCTGCTGTTCCTGAAGCAGATGACCGCACAGGAGTTTGTCGCCTTGGCGGAGTCAATGGCAGGTTTTTTATCCTGATACACACCATAAACGACACACTCACACTCCAACCCCCTCATAGCGGGCCCTCTTTCCGCGAAGGCGTAACCCGCTATCTCTTGAACGAAACGACCAAACCCAGATCATCATCTCTTCTATGGACTTTCTCAGCAATCATTGGCTCGACATCACCACCACGGCGCTTGGGCTGGCCTATATCCTTTTGGAATACAAAGCCAGCGTTTGGATGTGGGTCGTGGGCTTCGTGATGCAGTTGTTGGGCATCGTATTGTATTATCAGAAAGGCCTTTACGCCGACTGCGGCATGGAGTTCTACTACTTGGCCATGACCATCTACGGCTTTGTCGCATGGACGCGCCACAAGCAGAAAACCACCGACCTGCCCATCCGCCACATGCCCAAGAAAACCGCTGTGCTATGGCTTGGCCTCGCCGCCTTGATTTGGGCCGCCATCTATTTCCTGCTCACGCGTTTCACCAACAGCAACGTCCCCGTCCTTGATGCCTTCACCACGGCATTGAGCGTTGTCGGCATTTGGGCTTTGGCGCGTAAATACTTGGAACAATGGCTCGTGTGGATTGTGGTCGATGTGGTCACCTGTGGGCTTTATTTCTACAAGGACATCCCCTTCAAGGCTTCGCTTTACGGGCTTTACGTCATTATCGCCGTTTTCGGTTATTTCAAGTGGCGGCGGATGATGGAAAGTGCCGAAATCGGAATTTCATAAAAAATGAGTTTTTTAAACACTCATTGTTTTTTTTTCTTATTATTGCAAGCCATAAGCAAGCAAGTCGACTGCTTAAAACGGTTTTTAGTGCTTGTAAACTAAGTGTTTTTCAATGGATTGTCGCCACTCGATTGTGACTGACGTGGCGAAGCTGTAAAAGTGCGGAAGTTAGAAGATCCTTTGTGAGAGTTTTGAAAAAATAGAAAAAGGAAGCTATGAGCATATTCAAAGACAAGACCCTCCTCATCACGGGAGGCACCGGCAGCTTCGGCAACGCCGTGCTGCGCCGTTTTTTGGCCAGCGACATCAAGGAAATTCGCATCCTCTCGCGCGACGAGAAGAAGCAGGACGACATGCGCCACCACCTGCAGGCCAACCACCCTGACGAAGCCTCGAAGGTGAAATTTTATATCGGTAATGTGCGCCAACGCGAGGCCGTCGATTTTGCGATGAATGGTGTCGACTACGTCTTCAGCGCGGCGGCCCTCAAGCAGGTGCCCTCGTGCGAGTTCTTCCCGATGGAGGCCGTGCGCACCAACGTGGAAGGCACCAACAACGTACTCCTCTCGGCCATCCAGCATGGAGTGAAAAACGTGGTGGTGCTCTCGACTGACAAGGCGGCCTACCCCATCAACGCCATGGGCATCTCAAAGGCCATGATGGAAAAGGTGGCCATCGCCCAAGGCCGCGCCCTCGGCCCGAATGCAACGACCACCATCTGCTGCACACGCTACGGCAACGTGATGGCCAGCCGAGGCTCGGTCATCCCCCTTTGGGTTGAACAGATGCAGGAAGGCAAGCCCATCACCATCACCGACCCGAACATGACACGCTTCATGATGACGCTCGACGACGCCGTTGATTTGGTCATCTATGCCTTCGAGCATGGCGAAAACGGCGACCTCTTCGTGCAAAAGGCGCCGGCTGCCACACTCGAGACCTTGGCGCAAGCCTTGAAGGAGGTCTACGGCCGCCTCGACAAGAAATACCTCGAGACCGATGTGAAAACCATCGGGACACGCCATGGCGAGAAACTCTACGAGACCCTCGTCACCCGCGAGGAGATGTTGCGTTCCATCGACTGTGGCAACTACTTCCGCATCCCTTGCGACAGCCGCGACCTCAACTACGACAAGTTCTTTACCTTAGGCGACGATGCCATCTCTCGCACCGAGGACTACCATAGCCACAACACGCGCCGCCTCGACGTGGAAGGGATGAAAGAACTACTGCTTAAGTTGCGCTTTATCAGAGAGGATTTAGGCCTCGAGCCTAGAGCAAAGAGCAAAGAGATTCGCTCTGAATAAAACAAATAATTATCTTGAATTAGCCATATAATTGTTCGTTAATTGCTTGACAAAACTAATTTATGGACAATTACATGATTGGTTAACGGTAATTAATGTCAAAACAATAGAAGATGAAAATTCTCGTTACCGGCGCGAAAGGCTTCGTAGGCCGCAACCTTTGCGCCGAACTCCATAATATAAAAGACGGCAAGGCCCGCTGCTATGGCGACCTCAAGGTGGATGCCGTTTATGAGTACGACATCGACAGCACTTTTGAGGAGCTTGACGCCTACTGCCGCGACTGCGACTTCGTGTTCAACTTGGCTGGCGTGAACCGCCCAAAGGAACAGAGCGAGTTCATGGAAGGCAACTTCGGTTTTGCCAGCACACTGCTCGATACTTTGAGGAAACACAACAACCGCTGCCCGGTGATGCTCAGCAGCAGCCAACAGGCCTCGCTGACCGGCCGCTTCGGCAACTCGGAGTACGGCCGCTCCAAGAAGGCAGGGGAGGAGCTGTTCTTAGAGTATCAGGATGAGACGGGCGCCAAGGTGTTGGTCTATCGCTTCCCTAATCTTTTTGGCAAGTGGTGCAGGCCGAACTACAACAGCGCTGTGGCCACCTTCTGCAATGCCGTGGCCAATGACCTACCGTACACGGTGAATGACCCGTCGGTGGAGCTGGAATTGCTCTACATTGATGATTTGGTCGATGAAATGATAGCCTGCCTCAAAGGTGAGGAGCATCATTGCGAGTTCGAAGGTTTAGAGGTATTGCCTAAGACGGATGGCAGATATTGCTATGTTCCGACGACCCACAAGATAACACTCGGTGGTATTGTTGACTTGCTGAAAGCGTTTGCTGCCCAGCCGCGAACCTTGATGATTCCTGAGATACCTGCAAATAGTTTCGCAAAGAAGCTATATAGCACTTACTTGAGCTATCTCCCAAAAGAAAAAGTGGCCTTCCCGCTGAAGATGAACGTTGACGAACGGGGCTCATTCACCGAGCTGGTCCATACGTTGAACTGCGGTCAGGTGAGCATCAACATCTCCAAGCCTGGCATCACCAAGGGGCAACATTGGCATCATACCAAGTGGGAGCAGTTCATCGTGGTGAAGGGACATGGCCTTATCCAGCAACGCGACCTCAATGACCCCGAAGGAAAGGTGCTCGAATGGGAAGTCGACGGCGACCACATCCAAGCCGTGCACATGCTCCCTGGCCATACGCACAACATCATCAACCTTTCGGACACAGAGGACTTGGTGACGGTGATGTATTGCAATGAAGTCTTCAACCCCAACCGACCGGACACGTACTTCGAGAAGGTTTGAGATTGCGAAAACTTGCGAAAATAGCGAAAAGACGCGAAAATATTTAATAATGCATGGACTACATTGTCTATCCTAATGAATCGCATAAGATTGTAGGTGCTATCTTCGAGGTGCACAAACGACTTGGGATAGGGTTGCTTGAGCGGGTTTATCAGGAAGCGTTTGAAAAAGAGCTAAAAGTTCAAAAGATTCCTTTTGAACGCGAAAAACGATACGAGTTGTATTATCGTGGCGAGAAGATGGATGCTTTCTATATCGCTGATTTCGTATGTTATGATAAAATCATTGTTGAATTAAAAGCTGTCGCCGAGTTGACGGATGCCCACAAGGCTCAAGTGCGCAATTACCTTGGTATAACAGGTTATAAGCTAGGTATCCTCGTCAATTTCAATGAAGAATATATGACACCTGTTCGTATCTTGAACAGTAATGTAAAATAGTCTTCAGAGCCCTTTTTCGCTGTGAGTTCACGAACTTTTCGCCTTTTTTGCTTGAGAAAATCGAGATGGTTTTCGCGTTATTAAGTACATTTCGAATCTTTTCGCAATAAAAAGGAACAATTGAGCAAATGTAATTCTTAAGCAACCTACCATTTATGACACAATTCAAAAATAACGGTAAACTAAAGCTCTTAATCATCGTCGGCACACGCCCCGAGATCATTCGCTTAGCGGCAGTCATCAACAAATGCCGTCAGTATTTCGACTGCCTGCTGGCGCATACTGGCCAAAACTACGACTACAACCTCAACGGTGTCTTCTTCAAGGACCTGAAGCTCGCCGACCCCGACGTTTACATGAACGCCGTCGGCAACGACCTGGGCGAGACCATGGGCAACATCATTGCCAAGAGCTACCAACTCATGGTGGAAATCAAACCTGATGCTGTTTTGGTACTTGGCGATACAAATAGTTGCCTCAGTGTCATCGGCGCCAAGCGCCTTCACATCCCTATCTTCCACATGGAAGCAGGCAACCGTTGTAAGGACGAGTGCCTGCCGGAAGAGACCAATCGCCGCATCGTGGACATCATCAGCGATGTGAACATGGCCTATTCGGAACATGCCCGTCGCTACTTGGCTGACTGCGGACTTCCTAAAGAGCGTACCTACGTGACTGGTAGCCCTATGGCCGAGGTGCTGCATCAGAACCTTGATGCAATCAAGGCCTCAAACATCTTTGAACGCTTAAACTCCTCAAACCTCTTAAACTCCTTAAACTTGCGGCTTGAGCCGCACAGGTATATTCTGCTTTCTGCACACCGTGAGGAAAACATCGATACGGAGAAGAACTTTATGAGT
>CAMOCK010000080.1 GCA_946610645.1 uncultured Bacteroidales bacterium | reverse complement strand
CATCTCAACCAACCTCTCCCCTCTGCCGTCGTTTGCGGGTGCAAAAGTACAACCTTTTACATTAACAACAAGCACTTTTTTCAAGAAAAATTCAAAAAACAACCCAACTCGCTAAATACCAACAAAATAAATTTTATACCCCAGAAAACCACAGCCTGCTTTTACACCTTATTAATATAATAGAGATGCCTTGGGAAAGACATCTCTATCGAATCATGTATTTTTCCTGTCATTTGCGCTTCTTTGAGAACGCATAGCCCCCCCCCCAAGACTTACCTCCGACGTCCGAGGTGGCGTCTTGGTTATTGGTTCCGCCATGGTTGGGAAGGGCGGGCAAAAGGCCGCCGTTGGCGCGATCGTAGGCGTAGCCGCCGTTGTGGAAGTAGATGTCTTCACTCATGTTGCCCCGTTGGAAGAGTCCGCCGACGTGTTGAGCGCTGGGGCCGATGGCCATGCCGAGGAGGATTGTCAGTGTTATCTTTTTCATTGTATTTCGTTTGTTTGTTGTTTCATTTCTGTTTGTTTGCTGCCGTAGGTCGCTGACCTACGGTTAATCGTGTGTTGTCCCTTCGGGAGGCTTCGCCAATTTCAGTGACCGAAGCCGGTATGGTAAGGCCTCTGTCGTTGAACGGAACTTGCTCAAAAGCGTGTGCACCGATAGTCCGCACGTTCCTTAAGGTCAGGTTGCCGTTGAACTTGCTATTATAAAATGCCCAATCCCCAACCGATCGAAGGCTGTTGGGAAAAGGAGGTTTCCTGTCATACTGGTACACTCGGCAAAGGCATAATCACCAATGGATTGAAACTGTGACTTTGCGTTTTTGGTTTTTATTACAAATTTGTTTCGTTTGACGAGGCAAAAAAATGATTTCCTTGTTTTGGCAATGAGAAAACAAAAAAAAGGACGCTGGTCTAAGCCAACGTCCTTGCAAATGGAAAAACAGTGCCTTATTATTCCTTGACTTCCTCGGCGGGAGCTTCGGTGGTCGTGGTTTCGGCGGCAGGTGCTGCTGCGGCTTCGGCCTTGGGGGCTTTCTTGCTGCTGCGGCGGGTTGTCTTGGCCTTGCCTGCCTTCTTGTCCACGTTGAGCAGGTTCTCGTTGTAGTCCACGAGTTCCATCATGGCCATCTCGGCGGCGTCGCCAAGGCGGTTTTCAGGCATACGGATGATGCGGGTGTAGCCACCGGGGCGGTTGCCGACTTTGGGTCCCACTTCGCGGAACAGTTCGGTCACGGCATACTTGTTTTGCAAGTAGCTGAACACCACGCGGCGGTTGGTGGTGCCTTGCTCGGTGGTGGTGTTGTTCTCCGGCTTGGAGCGGGTAATCAAGGGTTCCACATACATGCGCAGGGCTTTGGCCTTGGCGGTGGTGGTGATGATGCGCTTCTTGAGAATCAGCGAAGTCGCCATATTGGAAAGCATGGCTTTGCGGTGAGCGCTTTTTCTTCCCAAGTGATTGAATTTCTTATTGTGTCTCATCTTCTTATTCCTTATCTAATTTGTATTTGCTGACATTCATACCGAACTCGAGGCCTCTGCTTCTGACCAGTTCGTCCAGTTCGGTGAGGGATTTCTTACCGAAGTTGCGGAACTTGAGCAGGTCGGTTTTGTTGAAGGCGACAAGTTCTCCAAGCGTTTCAACCTCTGCAGCTTTCAAGCAGTTGAGCGCGCGCACCGACAAGTCGAGGTCCACGAGCTTGGTCTTGAGGAGCTGACGGACATGCAACGACCCTTCGTCGAACTCTTCGGTGACTGTCTTTTCTTCGGGAACGAGGTTGATGTTCTCGTCGGAAAACAGCATGAAGTGGTAGATGAGGATCTTGGCGGCTTCTTTCAAGGCGTCCTTGGGGTTGATGGATCCGTCGGTGTCGATTTCGATGACCAGTTTTTCATAGTCGGTCTTTTGTTCGACGCGCCAGTTTTCCACCTTATAGCTCACGTTACGTATGGGCGTGTAGATGGAGTCGATGGCGATGGTATCGACGGGGGCGTCCACCACCTTGTTCTCGTCGGCTGGCACATAGCCTCTTCCCTTGTTGATGGTCAGTTCGACGTTCAGTTTCACCGAGGGCTCGAGATTGCAGATGACGAGTTCGGGGTTGAGGACTTGGAACGAGCAGAGATATTTGTTGATATCGCCTGCCACGAACTGTTCCTGGCCTGTGATGGTGAAGCTGACCTTCTCTTGGGTCTCGGAGGGCACCAACTGCTTGAGTCGGACTTGCTTGAAATTCAGGACGATGTCGGCCACGTCTTCGATTACGCCGTCGATTGACGCAAATTCGTGGCTGACGCCGTCGATGCGGATAGAAGTGATGGCGAAGCCTTCGAGCGACGACAGCAGTATTCTTCTAAGCGCGTTACCAATGGTTATACCGAAACCTGGTTCAAGAGGTCGAAACTCGAAAATGCCTTTGGTATCAGAGCCTTCAACCATGATTACCTCTTCAGGTTTTTGAAACGCTAATATTGCCATATTTGTTATTATTACCAGGTTAACAATCAACTATTACTTGGAGTACAATTCAACGATGAGCTGTTCGTTGATGTTTTCCGGGATTTCCTCGCGGGCCGGGTAGTTCATGAACTTGCCGCACATCTTGCTGTTGTCCCATTCGAGCCAAGCGAAGCTGCTTCCGCCACGTCCTTCGAGCGAGTTGGTGACGACTTCCAGGCTTTTTGATTTCTCGCGCACGCCGATGATGTCGCCGGTCCTGACGAGGTAGGAGGGAATGCTGAGCACGTTGCCATTGACGATGATATGGCGGTGGCTGACAAGCTGGCGGGCGGCGGCACGGGTGGGTGCGATGCCCAAGCGATAGACCACGTTGTCTAAGCGCGATTCCAAGAGCTGCATAAGGATGAGGCCTGTGACGCCTTCCTTGCGGCGGGCCAATTCAAAGGTCTTGCGGAACTGTCTTTCCAGCACTCCGTAAGTATATTTGGCCTTTTGCTTTTCCTTCAGCTGGATGCCGTATTCCGAGACTTTCTTTCTTCTGCTGTTGGCGCCGTGCATCCCAGGAGGATAGTTTCTCTTTTCGAAGTATTTGTCGGGACCGAAGATGGGTTCACCGAACTTGCGAGCGATTTTGGTTTTTGGACCTGTATATCTTGCCATAATTCAAATTTTTTAATTGTTCAACAATTACACTCTTCTGCGTTTTGGAGGACGGCAGCCATTGTGCGGCAACGGGGTGACGTCGATGATTTCGGTCACTTCAACGCCCATTGAGTGGATGGCACGGATGGCGGATTCGCGTCCTGCACCAGGTCCTTTCACATAAACTTTAACTTTACGTAATCCCAAGTCATAGGCGGTCTTGGAGCATTCTTCAGCAGCCATCTGAGCGGCGTAAGGTGTGTTCTTCTTGGATCCCTTGAATCCCATCTTACCTGCTGATGCCCAAGAAATGACTTGTCCTTCATTGTTGGTCAAGGAAATGATGATGTTATTGAACGAAGCCTTGACGAATGCCATACCGGTGGCTTCGATTCTCACAACACGTTTCTTGGTAACTTTATTGGTCTTTGCCATTTTTGATTTGTGTGATTTAGATTAGATATGATCCAACTACTTGTTACTTGGTAGCTTTCTTCTTGTTGGCGACAGTCTTTTTGCGTCCCTTGCGGGTGCGTGCGTTGTTCTTCGTGCTTTGTCCGCGCACGGGAAGGCCGGCACGATGACGGACACCTCTGTAGCAACCGATGTCCATCAGGCGCTTAATGTTCATCTGAACTTCACCGCGCAGTTCGCCTTCGGTCTTATATTGGTCGGCGATGATGTTGCGGATCGTGTTCTGCTCCTCGTCGGTCCAGTCTTGGACTTTCTTGGCGGGCTCCACTCCGGCTTTGTTCAGGATTTCCTTCGACAGCGACCTGCCGATTCCGAAAATGTAGGTTAAAGAGATTTCTCCAGCTTTGTTGCTCGGGATATCTACACCAGCGATTCTTGCCATATTCTGTTTACTTTTTGTTTGTTAATTCCAATCGATCAACCCTGGCGCTGATTCTCCTTCGGGTTTTTCTTGTTGATGACATACACTCTGCCCTTGCGCTTCACGATGATGCAGTCGGCAGACCTCTTCTTAACGGATGCTTGTACTTTCATTTCGTCTATTGTTTTAGCGATTTGTCTAACTCTTGTATCTGAAGGTGATACGGCCTTTTGTCAAATCATAAGGAGACATCTCCAGCTTGACTTTGTCGCCAGGCAGGATCTTGATGTAGTGCATACGCATCTTGCCGGAGATGGTGGCGATAATCACCAGGCCGTTCTCCAACTCGACGCGAAACATGGCGTTGCCCAAAGCTTCAACCACGGTGCCTTCTTGTTCTATCGACAATTGTTTTACCATATTCTGTTACTTTCAAACACTGTTTTTCTTCTTCTCAACAGCCCTTTTTGCTCGACTGCCCTGGATTCATTTTTGTCGCATTTGGCGATTTTCGGGCTGCAAAGGTAGCAATTCTTTTCCAAACGGGCGGATGTTTTTTTCATATTTTATTCATTCTGCCTGTTTTAGTCGGGTTTTTCGACTTGCTCTCCAGGAAACTATTGGCTTTTTCGGATGCCAAAAGTTTCCTGAAGATTGGGCCTGTGCCTTGCTTATCGGGCAAAGAACTGTTTCTCTTTCTTACATTCTGCCGATGCGTCCCTTGATGCGTCCCGACTTGGTCAAGCCGTCGTAGTGGTGCATCAGGAGGTGGCTTTCGATTTGTTGCAGCGTGTCAAGGACGACACCCACCAGGATCAGCAGCGAGGTGCCTCCATAGAAGTGGGAGAACGACGAGCTGACGCCCATCAGCGACACCAGGGCGGGCATGATGGCCACGATGGCGAGGAAGATGGAGCCGGGCAGGGTGATTCTTGACATGATGGTATCGAGATACTCGGCGGTTTTCTTGCCGGGCTTCACGCCGGGGATGAAACCTCCGTTCTTCTTGATGTCTTCCGCCATTTGGTTGGTGTTCATCGTCACAGCCGTATAGAAATAGGTGAAGGCGATGATCATGAGGAAGAACACCAGGTTGTACCAGAAGCCGTTCACGTTGGTGAAAGCTGCAGCTAATCCCGTCATGGTTTCGCTCTGCCTGAAGCCTGCGATGGTGATAGGCAGGAACATGATGGCTTGGGCGAAGATGATGGGCATGACGCCTGCGGCGTTCACTTTCAGCGGGATGTATTGGCGCACACCACCGTACTGGCGGTTGCCGACGACGCGTTTGGCATACTGTACCGGGATCTTTCTGGTGCCTTGCACGAGGGCGATGGTGCCCACCATGACGAAGAACAGCACGATCAGCTCGATGACGAGGACCAGGAGGCCTGTTCCGCCTTGGGCGAAACGTGCAGTGCATTCGCCGACGAAGGCACCGGGGAGTCGGGCGATGATACCGATCATGATGATCAGGGAGATGCCATTGCCGATACCCTTGTCGGTGATCTTCTCGCCGAGCCACATGATGAACAGTGTTCCGGCGATGAGGAGCACGACGGACGAGAACCAGAAGAAGAATCCAGGATTAGACACATAAGGATCGAAAGGCGTCACAGCCTCGTTGGGCAACTGGACGAGCACGTTCTTGATGTAGCCAGGGGCTTGCACGATGACGATGCCCACGGTCAAGTAACGCATGATCTGGTTCAGTTTCTTACGGCCGCTCTCACCTTCGCGCTGAAGGCGTTGGAAGTAGGGCACTGCCATGCCGAGCAGTTGGATGATGATGGAGGCGGTGATGTAAGGCATGATACCCAAGGCGAAAACGGAAGCATTGCCGAAAGCGCCGCCGGAGAACATGTTAAGCAGTCCGAGGAGGCCTTCGTTGCTGCTGTTTTGCAGGGCAGCCAACATGTTCGGGTCAATGCCGGGGATGACGACAAAGGATCCGAAGCGATAGATCAAGATGATGAGCAACGTGAACAGGATGCGTTGGCGCAGCTCTTCGATCTTGAAGATGTTCCTTATAGTTTCTATCAATTTGTTCATTGCTTATTCGTATTTTTCGCAAGTTCCACCGACGGCTTCTATCATTTCCTTGGCCTTGGCGGAGTAAGCATGGGCCTTAACTTCCATTTTCGCAGTCAATTCACCCTTGGCGAGGATCTTGACGAGTTCCTTCTTGTGGGTGACTCCTTGTTCGACAAGCACTTCGGGGGTGACCACCGTGATGCCTTTGTCAGCAAGTTTCTGCAAAGTGAAGAGGTTCACGGGGCAATATTCAACGCGGTTGAAGTTCTTGAATCCGAACTTGGGGACCAAACGTTGGAGAGGCATTTGGCCGCCTTGGAAGCCGACCTTGCGCTTGGCACCCGAGCGCGACTGTGCGCCCTTGTGTCCGCGTGTTGAGGTGCCGCCTCTTCCCGAGCCTTGGCCGCGGCCTAGTCTTTTCTTTTCCTTCGTAGAACCTGCTGCAGGTTTGAGATTACTTAAATCCATGATAAATGTAGATTAGATAAGTTCAACAATTAGATTTCTTCGATCTTGAGAAGGTGGGCGATTTTGTTCACCATGCCAGCCATGCTGGGGTCGTCCATATCGACCTCTACCGACTGGTGCATCTTTCTCAGCTTGAGCGACCTCAAAGTGTCCTTTTGATCTTGTGGTCTTCCGATGCCACTTCTGACTTGGGTGATTCTTACTTTCTTCATCTTTTCAAAAGTTTTATCCGTTAAACACAGTATCCAAATCCACACCTCTCAGCTGGGCAACAGTGTAGGCATCACGCATTTGTGTGAGGGCCGCGAAGGTGGCTTTCACCACGGAGTGCGGGTTCGACGAGCCTTTCGACTTGGCCAACACATTCTTCACGCCAACGCTTTCCAACACGGCACGCATGGCACCGCCGGCGATGACGCCGGTACCGGGGGTGGCGGGCTGGATGTAAACGTAGGCTCCGCTGTATCTGCCATACTGTTCGTGGGGCAGCGTGCCGTTGAGTACGGGTACCTTGACGAGGTTCTTCTTGGCATCATCGACGCCTTTTTGGATGGCAGCGGTGGCTTCCTTAGCCTTGCCAAGGCCATAACCGACCACGCCGTTCTCGTTGCCGACAACGACAAGTGCGGCAAACGTGAAGGTACGACCACCCTTGGTCACCTTGGTGACGCGGTTGATGCTAACGAGGCGTTCTTTGAACTCGATCTCGCTAGACTTGACTCTTTTTACATTAACTTCTGCCATAACCAATTAGAATTTAAGTCCTCCATTACGAGCTGCGTCGGCCAGCGACTTCACTCTACCGTGATACAAATAACCGTTGCGGTCGAACACCACTGTGTCGATGCCGGCTGCCTTGGCCTTCTCGGCGATGAGCGTACCGACCTTGGCGGCTTGTTCGACTTTGGTGATCTTTTCGTTTTCGATGCCGTTCTCGCGCGAACTGGCAGCGGCCAACGTCTTGCCGACTTCGTCGTCAATCAGCTGAACATAGATTTGCTTGTTGCTTCTGAAGACAGACATGCGTGGGCGGGCAGCAGTGCCGGAAATCTTCCTTCTGATGCTCTTCTTGATGTATTGTCTTCTTTCTTCTTTAGTTTTTGCCATTTTCTTACTGAGGTATTAATGTTTTTTACTTACCGGCAGCCTTGCCAGCCTTACGTCTCAGGACTTCGCCCTGGAACTTGATACCCTTACCCTTATAAGGTTCAGGCTTACGCATCGAGCGAATCTTTGCGGCCACCTGACCAAGAAGTTGTTTGTCGTGAGAGCGCATCTTCAGAATGGGGTTTTTACCTCTTTCGTTGATGGTCTCGATCTTGATCTCCGGAGGCATCTCCATGAAGATGTTGTGGGAGAATCCGAGGGCCATTTCAAGGATTTGTCCCTTGGCTTCGGCCTTGTAGCCGACGCCGACAAACTCTTGAACGGTCTCGAAGCCTTCGCTGACGCCCTTCACCATGTTGGCGATCAAGGCGCGATAGAGGCCGTGCATGGCATCGGCGTTCTCCATTCCTTCTTTCACTTTGACATGGAGTTGGTCGCCCTCGACTTCGAGATTGACGCGGTTGTGGAACTTTTGCGAAAGTTCGCCCAATTTACCTTTGACGGTGATGACATCGTCCTTGATGTCCACTGTTGTGCCAGCCGGGATGGCGATAGGCAACTTACCAATTCTTGACATAATTACTATCTCCTATCTTTTTAGCTAACATAACAAATGACTTCACCGCCGATGTGGAGCTTGCGGGCTTCCTTGTCGGTCATAACACCTTGCGAGGTTGAGATGATGGCGATGCCGAGGCCGTTCATCACTCTCGGGAGGTTTTCACTGTCGGCATACCTTCTCAGGCCAGGACGCGAGACGCGGTCGATGGTCGTGATGGCAGGCAGCTTGGTCACAGGATGGTACTT
>CAMOCK010000079.1 GCA_946610645.1 uncultured Bacteroidales bacterium | reverse complement strand
TGAACTATGAACGAGAAATACAATGTGATTATCGTCGATGACGAATACTTGGCGCAGAAACTCTTGCAGGACTATGTATCGAAAGTGGAACAATTGCAGTTGGTGGCCACCTGCTCCAACGCTTTCGAGGCGATGGAAGCCTTGAAGAACAATCGGGTCGATATTATGCTTTTGGACATACAAATGCCTGATTTGACAGGTCTTGAGTTGGTCAAAAGCTTGGCCAAGAAACCCGCCGTCATCTTCACAACGGCCTATTCGGAGTTTGCCGTCGATGCGTTCAACCTGGCCGTTTCCGACTATCTGCTCAAGCCGTTCAACTTCCCGCGTTTCTTCCAAGCCATCAACAAGGCCATCGGACAAGTGCCGCCGAGGACAGAAAACGCACCGAAGCCCGCTGTCGACACCATCAGCCGTTCCAACGAATTCATCACGGTGAAGGCTGACTACAAACTCTACAAGATAAACTATGACGACCTGCTTTTCATTGAAGGACAACACGAATATGTCACTTTCCATACCACGCAGCGGCGCATCACAGCCCTGTTCGCCCTGAAGGATTTGGAGGAATTGCTGCCCAAGGATCGATTTGTGCGTGTCCACAAGTCGTACATCGTCTCGTTCAAGCACATTCAGGACTTGGACAAGAGCGACGTCACGGTGATGGGCAACAAGATACCCGTTGGGGCAAGTTACCGCGAAGAACTCTTGGCACGCTTGCAGTGATTTTCCAAAAAAATAGTGACGCAAGCGTTTGCGTTTCAAAAAAATGTATATTTGCAGCCTTAACCAACCTTAAAAACAGAGAAATATGGGTAAATTTGAAATCACAAGCAGGAAGAACGGCGAGTTCCAGTTCAACCTGAAGGCCACCAACGGCCAAGTCATCCTCACCAGCCAAGGCTACGCCACCAAGGCCACCTGCCTCAACGGCATTGAGTCCGTCAAGAAGAACAGCCAGGACGAGAAACGTTTCGATATCAAGGAAGCCAGCAACGGCAAGCCTTACTTCAACCTGATGGCCACCAACGGCCAAGTCATCGGCACCAGCCAGATGTATGCCAGTGAAGCCACCATGAAGAACGGCATCGCCTCGGTGATGAAGAACGCCCCTGAGGCCGAAATCGTTGACCTGACGGAAGCCTGACCGACCTTGGCGATATGAACGAAAAAAAGGAGCCAATCGCTTGGCTCCTTTTTTCGTATTCCGTCGGGGCAAAAGGATTCGAACCTTCGACCCCCTGCTCCCAAAGCAGGTGCGCTAGCCGGACTGCGCCATACCCCGAAAAAAAAGACGATTCGTCATCGTCTCTTTTCATCGCGGAGAAGGGGGGATTCGAACCCCCGGTACCCTTTGCAGGATACGACAGTTTAGCAAACTGTTGGTTTCAGCCACTCACCCACCTCTCCAGCGTGTGATTTGCGGCTGCAAAAATAGGGCTTTTTTCCTTATCGGCAAGCGTTTTTTGACACTTTTTTGAAAAAAAATCATTAAACGCTGAAAATCAATACAATAATTTTAATGGCAAAATGCTGCTGTTTTTGCCACGAAACCGACCAAACAAGCATTTTTCCCTCAAAAAAAGCAATATTCCGAAAAAAATCTGTCTATAACTCAAATAATTACTATATTTGCACGATTTTTCCGATTGCGGAATGTGAATTGTCCAACAAAGTCGGGGCGAAAAACCCTGACGATACCTAAAACGAATTGAAATGGAAAACAACGAACAACTGACTCAAAATCCCCAAACCAACGAGGGAATTGAGAATGAAGGTCATGCGCAAAAAGGCGCTAAGAAAGCCATTGATGGTAATGAGAAAAAGAAAATCGTCAAACTGATTCAACCCAACACTCTTCCAGCCAAGGTGCGCATCGAAGTGCGCACACTGACGGAACTTGAGGCTCCCCAAAATGAGATGAGCGCTCCTCAAGACGAAGTGTTGCCCGAAATTGAGGTTTCCGCCGATCTCGAGGAGGAAGTGCTGATTGAGGAAAGCGTCGAGTTGGACGGCTTGAATAAGTTGCAGCTCGTTGAACTGCTCGAAGAAACCGTCAAAGAAGGCGACGTTCAGGCTATCAAGGACAAAGTGTCGGCGATTCGTCTCCATTTCAACAAATTGAACAAGGAAGATCTGGACAATGAACTGGAGCAATTCTTGCAGAATGGTGGCGAAGCGGAGAGTTTCCAGCATGTGGAAGACCCCTTGGAACAGCGTTTCAATGCGGCCATGAGTCTATTCAAGACCAATCGCGCCAAGCAAAACGAAGACCTTGAAAAGCAAAAGCTTGAGAACCTGGCCGCCAAGCAAGGCATCTTGGAAGAGCTGAAACAAATCATCGCTTCCGATGAGTCGCTCAAGAAGACCTATGACGATTTCCGTGCCCTGCAAGACCGCTGGAAGGAAATCGGACCTGTGCCTGCCGCAGAAAACTCAAACCTCTGGAACACATATCATTTCCTTGTTGAGAAGTTTTTCGACAAGGTGAGAATCGGGCGCGAGTTGCGCGACCTCGACATGAAGAAGAACCTCGACGCCAAGATTGAACTTTGCGAGAAAGCCGAGGAGCTTTTGGATGAGAAATCGATGACCAAGTCGTTCAAGGCTTTGCAGAAGCTTCACGACGACTGGAAGGAAATCGGACCCGTTCCGCAGGACAAGAAAGACGAGATCTGGGAACGCTTCAAAGCTGCTTCCGACAAGATCAACCAAATACGTCGCGAGCATTATGCCAAGCTCCAGGAAGGCCAAAGTGCAAACCTCGAAGCCAAGAAGGCATTGTGCGAAAAAGCAGAAGCTGTTGTGAACGAGGAATATAACAGCATGAGTGCTTGGCAGAAAAAATCGAACGAGCTTTCCGAAATTTTCAAGGTGTGGAAGACCGTCGGCCCTGCCGGAAAGAAAGACAATGAAGAGATTTGGGCACGCTTCAAGTCGTCGATGGATGCTTTCTTTGCGAAGAAAAAGGAGTTTTTCTCCACAATGAAAGACAAGCAAACGGAAAACCTTGAGCGCAAGACCCAACTCTGCATTGAGGCAGAAGGCTTGATGGATTCCACTGATTGGAGAAAGACCGCCGACAGGCTGAAGAAGCTTCAAGAGGAATGGAAAACCATCGGACCGGTTTCGAAGCGTCAGACTGACAAGATTTGGAAGCGATTCAGGTCGGCTTGCGACAACTTCTTCAACCGCAAGAACGAGCATTTCAGTGGCTTGAAAGGCGAAGAGGAAGCCAACCTCGCCGCCAAGAAAGCTTTGATCGAGGAAGTGAAAGCTTTCGAACTGAGCAACAACCGCAACGAAAACATGGATGCCATCAAGGCTTTCCAGAAACGCTGGATTGAGATTGGCCACGTCCCGTTCAAGATAAAGGAGACTATTAATAAGGAATACCGTGAACTTATAGACGGCCTTTTCGACACCATGCGCAAGAACCATCATGAGGCTTCGGCCAACGAGTACCGTGAAATGATGGAGGGGCTCAAAGACGACCCGAACGCCAACGACCGTGTGCGTAAGGAACGTATGACGCTGCAAGGCAAAATCCAGAAACTGCGCGACGAAATCGGCGTGTTGGAAAACAACATCGGTTTCTTCTCCAACAGCAAGAACTCAGAGTTGATGCGAGCCGAATACGAGAAGAAAATCAACAAGGCCAAAGATGACCTTAAGCTTCTTGAGGAAAAACTGAAAATCGCTGAGGATTGATTCTTCGCCGATGGGTAAAATGAACGGGAGTGTAATCACATTCCCGTTTTTTGTTTCATTTCGTCAAACTGTTCCGCGTCGGCATAATACACATCGATGGCAGCAATGAGCGCGGCAAGGCTCCAAACGGGAACGGCCAGTTTGTCGGTGTCCATGAAGTTGTTGAGGAAGCCGTGCACGAAATAACTGATGAAGGCCAATGTGGCACCCAACACCAATACTTTGGCTTTCTTGTTTCGGCAGCGCTTGTAGGTGGTCAGGCCGCAATACACAGTGACAACCACCAAGACCACGACCAGCAGCGACCCGACAAGCCCTTGCTCGGCCAAGGGACCGAAATACTCGGAGTGGGCGTTGCCGCCGTCGCCAGCGTTGGTGCTGATGATCGTTTTTTCCTTCGACATCTGGTAGGGGGCGTAAACAAACTGGTAAGTGCCTGGACCCCAGCCGAAAACGGGTCGCTCGTTGAACAACCGGAAGGCCGACTGCCAGCGGTTGATGCGCTCGAGGTTGGAAGCATCGGTGGAGATGTTGGTGATGGACTGGATGTTTTCCACGAGGTTGCCCGAAGCGTCTTGGTTGTTCTTTTCCAAGGCGTCGATGATTTGGTGTTGGAAAGTGAAAAACAGTCCTACCAAAAACACAACGATGGTGGCCACCCAACGGAACTTGATGCGAAGCAGCACACAAACGAGGACGCCCAAAGCTGCCACCATGCTCACCCATGCGGCACGGCAATTGGAAAGCGTCAAAGCAAGGCTAAGCAAGGCCACTACACCGATGATTATGAGCCTGTTGCGTTTGCGCACATCAGGAAGGAAGACGTAGGTAAGGGCGAGGATGAGGTAGATGGCCAAAGCAGCGCCGTAGGCTGTGTGGTCGTTATAGAAGGGAGTCATCACCCAGTGGGCCGAATCGCCGTCGAAACCGTATTGTGAATGATGGATGATGGTATAGACACACACGATGCAGAGGCTGGCGATGTATAGCCAAATGAAGCGATGGATGTTTTTTGGGTCTTTGAATAAGATGGCGCAAAGGAAAAACGCTGGGATGACAAACCAAAGTCTTGACAATAAGAACTTTATCGAAACCATAGGCATCTCGCTTGTAATGGTGGTGACGACCATCCAGGCGAACATGCAATAAATGACAAGGGCTATAGGATGTCGTGAGATGCGGCGGTCGTATTGCCCATCATACAGCATTTTGGCGATGAAAAGCACCAGAATGCCCATCAGGAGAGGCTCGGCGGGCAAGGAGATGGCCAAACCGCTGTCCAATGCCTTTAAGTTGGCCGAAAGTGGGACGGTGAAAGCGGTGAGCAACAGCACTTTGTCCAACGAGAAGATGTAAAGCAACAGCACGCCAAGCACCACGGGGAGGGCAAAAAACAGGTAGGTGTTCTTTTTGACGACAAGGAACAACCCCACGGACACAAACAATGCCGCGATGACATAAAGCCATGCTATTTTCGCTTTTTTCTCCACGTTTACTTTGTTTCGCCGACGAAAAGATTTTTGTTTTCGATGATGAAGATAGCCACGATGGAGAGCAACAACGCCCCCAAAGCACTCAATGCGACCACTACCCAGCGTACTGGGAAAGCTTTCTTGTCGGCAGGAAACGGATCGGTGATGATGTTGGAGTAGGTGAGTTGCGAGTTGAAGAAACGCAGGTTCTGCTCGTAGTCGCGCTTGATTAATGAATAGGTGTTGGCCTCGGCGATGATTTTGGTTTCCAAATCCACGGCGTCGGCACCATACTGTTCGAGGTTGGTCTTCAATTCACCGGCCTTGTTTGAGCCGTTGATGAAACCGCGCGTCACCTCGCGGAGTTGTCCCGAATAATTGAGCACGCCATAGTTGGTGGCAAGGTCGGTGAGGTTCTGCTTCAGCGAGTCGATGTCCCTTTGCTTCATTTTCAGTTGTAGGTCATACATGGCCACCACTTCGCCCACTTTCTGCTTGTGGAGGTAGTGCACTTTTTGGTCGTAGAAATTGAGGATGTCGCGGGCGATGTCGCAAGCCACAAACGGATCCTTGTCCATGACGGTGATGGAAACGGCTTCGTAGGGCGTTTTGCTGATTTTGATTTTGCTGCGATACTCGTTGAGCATGTAGGTCTTGGCGAACTTGTCGTTCTTGTTGATATTGTAGTCTGTCCAAAGGTCGTACTTCTCGACGATGGAGTCCATAATGGACTGGGAATTAATGATTTGCAACATTTGTTCGGTTTCGCTTTCATCCGAGTAGGGGCTGATGTTGGCGGGATAGGCCACGGCCTCGGATTTGAAGAGTGGCGTGATAAACATGGAGCTCGAGAAAATGGCTCCACAAATGGCCGCGATGACGGTGATGATGATGATGTGCCACTTCCATTTCAGGATGAGCTGCACTAAAGAAAGGTTGTTGAAATTGTTATCCATGATTTGATTGTTTATTTTCGAAGTAATGGAGTCTATGGGTTTAGATGGGCGCGATTCATTCTTCTTCAGGATGTTTCCCTTTGTTTTTCTTGGCCGCTTCTGCTTCGGCCTCGCGTCGAAAAAAGTGTTTTGAGCGGTCGTAGGCCACAATGCAGAAAATGAGCAGCAAGAAAGTGCTTATGATGGTGATGACCACTATGAGCCAGCGCACGGGGTAGGCCTTGCGCTCAGCTTGGAAGGCCGAGGTGACAACAAACTTGTGCGGGATGAACTCGGTGGCATCCACCTTGGCTTCCTCGTATTTCGACTTGACCAACGAGAGTTGCAGTCGGTCGTTGTCGAGGCGCTCGTTGATAGCGTATGCCGCTCCACCGTATTGGGCAAGGATGTCCAATTGTTCCTGTATCTTATTGACACCCTGAGTGTTGCCTTTTCCAAGTTCGACGGCCAATTGCTGGCTGAGCATTTCCACTTGCGACTCGTAGTCGAACACGCCGAGCTTGCGCAAGGTGTTCAGCGAGTCCTCCAACTGTTGCATCTCGTTCCAAAGCGTAGAATAGGTCTGTTCCACAATGCGGAAGGCCTCGACGGCCACTTCTTTCTGCATTTGGTTCATGGTGCTGTCGAAGATTTCGGCGATTTCGTTGGCAATGCGGGCCGAAAGCGCGGCATCGGAGTCCAAAACGGTGATTTTCACGGCGTTGTATTCAGTGCGGCGGAACTTGATTCGGCTGTCGTAAAGTTTGTTGAGTCTCGTGATCGGGAATTTGCTGTCAGGCTTGATGTTGTAGTGTTCCATCAGGTTGAAGCGGCTGATGACCTTGTCGCGCACACGGTTCGAGTTGAGTACCTGAAGCATTTGTTCGGTTTGCTCGTCCTCGCCAAAGTTCATAATGTCTTTTTCCGATTGGTAAGTGGTGCTAATCAGTACTTTGGAGATGGAATGGCTCGAAGTGGGGTAGATGATGGTCGTCGATTTGTAGAGCGGTGTGATGAAAAAAGGCGAACTGAAAACAATTGCGCAAAATGCCGCCATGGCCAAAATGATGAGAATGGGTTTCCGATATTCCACCAACAACTTGCATAAGTATTTGGAACTGTATGTGTTACGATATTGTTCTTCCATATTATCGTGTGAAATAAGTCGTCAAAGATAAGGCTTTTCATTGGAATGGCAATGAAAAAAGTCAATTTAGGCCTTTTTTTCCTTCGGAATGACGAGGCTGACGATTTCCGTGATACGCAACAGACGTGTCAGGAAAATGATGCCGCAATTGATGGCAAACGCAATGGCGAACCCTATCATCCAATTGATATTCAATTGTTTGACAAGCATAGTGACCACGACAACCGAGGCAAGGAAAACAAGAATGTGAAGCCAATAACGCCCGCTGATTTCCAACTTCAAGATGCGTTTGGCGAGCAAATATTGCAGGAAAGCCGTCACGGTTTGCACACAGAGGCTTGTGCAGGCCGCTCCCATCGCCTTGAATCGTGGTATGACGATGAGATTCAACAAAACGTTGATGACGACACCCGCTGCCGCCACGAGGTTGAGTTGCTTCAAGCTACCGTTGGCCGTGAGCAGTGTTCCGAAGATGTAAGTCGTTGAAAGACAGAAGAAACTGCCCATCAAAAGCGGGAATACATTGGCATATTGCCCGATGCGCATGAGGTAGGCTGCTTCGGTTTCGGCTGCTTCGGGACCATACATCATCCGCATGATTTCGTGGCGGTAGAACACGCACATAATCAGCACGATGCCAGCCATGGCCACGATGACATTGAACGAAGTCTTGACCAAGTTGTTCAGTTCTGGCTTGTTTTTCAGCGTGGCGGCAAACATGGGCAAGAGCATGATGGCGAACAGGTTGGAGATGTTGTTGCCCGCGTCGAAAAGGCGGTAGGCACGGCTATAAATCCCGGCTTGCACGCCCTTGTCGTCCAAAAGCCTTTCCAAAAGGACTGGCTCGATGCGGCTATAGACGCTCATTAGTAGCACGAGCAAGGCAAAAGGCAAACTCTGTCGCAATATCTCCTTGAAAAACTGAAAGTTAATCTTGAAACTAAGTCTTTCGGCATGGCGCAATACGACGGTCAAGGCGAAGATTAAGGTACAAATATAAGCCAAGGTTTGCGCCTGCAAATACCAGATGACGTTGAACTTTTCCTTCGGGAACCAGCCGCTCCATAGCACGAGGCACATCAAAATGATGGCCAAAACGCGGTCGAAGACGCTTAGGATGCTGTCTTGCTTGAAAAGCAACAGGCCTTGGATGTTAGAGCGAAGATAGAGGATGAACGAAAGCAAGATTTGGTTGAGGCCGCACCAGAACAACAGCTTGAGTTTCAGGCCTTCATTGTAGCCGCAGCAATAGCCGACCACGAAAACCACGACCGCATAGAGTAATCCTAAAAGTAATTTGATTTCGGTGAGGCCGCCAAAGTGTTTAGATAGGTTTTTCGGGTCTTGCGCGACGCTGCGGCTGTTGAAGTTGGTGAGGCCGAGGTCGAGCAATATATAAAATAGGTAAGAGAAGTTGAAGATGGCCTGGTAGGTGCCGTAGGTGGCGTCGCCAAGCAGGTTTTGCACCTCGCGGTCGATGCCGAGAATCCAGAACGGCTTCACCAACAGGTTGAGAAACAGCAGGAAAATGATATTTTTTATGAAGCGGTTCTGCATTTAGTGCGACTGACAATTGAGCCACAAAAGTAAAGAAAAAAACAATTTCATTTGTTTTTCCGCACCCATTTTGGAAATAATATGTATTTTTACCCCGTGAAAAACTGACCAAAGGAAATGATCAAGGAACAGGAAGATATTGTTGTTTTGGAAGAGGAATTCGTTGAGAATGAGAAGAGTCTTCTGCTCATCAACGACGATGTGAATACGTTTGAGTTTGTCATCGAGATACTGATGAAGGTATGTCACCATACGCGCGAACAGGCCGAGACCTGCGCCTGGATCACGCACTACAAGGGCAAATGCGCCGTCATGCATGGTAGTTTCGAGGAGCTGAAGCCCTACTACGACATTCTCCTCGGCTATCATCTCACCGTTAAGATCACTGACTGATGGCAAGCTACACCTCATTGGAATTATTGGCCATCCAGCGGGCCTACGAAACCATGCTGGCCGACATCAGCCCTTCGGTCAATGCGCCGGAGCATCTGGCGTTGATTGACAAGGCCTACCGCTATTGCTTGGAGAGATACGACGGTCGCTACCTGCTTTCGGGCAAAGCCTATATGCTGCACCTCATCGACATGGCGCGCATCGCTGTGGTGGAGGTGGGGCTGGGCTACATCTCCGTGGCTGCGGCTTTCCTTCACGGCATCGACTACAAGATGGACGTGAGTATCAATGCGTTGCGGGAGCAGTTTGGGCGCACGGTGGCCATCGTTTTGGAGGATTTCAGCGAGATCTCCAAGTTGGACACAGAGAAAGTGGCCTTCAATTCCGACAACTTCCAAGTGATGTTCCTCTCGCTCATCGACGACATGAGGGCGGTGCTGCTGAAAATCGTGCACCGTGTGTATGATGTTCGCAATCAGAACGATGTGGCTCCAGAAAGGCTCGCGAAATATTTCCACGAAATCAAGTACATCTACATTCCCATTGTCCATCGGCTGGGATTGTATAGACTGAAATCGGAGCTTGAAGAGAAGCTGATGCTTTACGAGAATCCAGCGATGTTCCACGAGATCGAGGCCAAGATTGAAGCCACGCACGAGGCCCGGAAAAAGACGGCTGACGACTTCATCTCGCGCATTTCGGAGAGCATCGAAGCGGAGCAGGAGCGCACCAAGAAGAACGGCAAGCTGAAATACGCCTATTCGGTGAAGTGGCGCCTTAAGTCAATCCCCTCGATTTACGCCAAGATGCGGGCGCAAAACGTGCCATTCGAGGAAGTCTATGACCTGTTGGCGGCGCGCGTCATCATCCGTTGCGCGTTGAAAGACGAGCAGGAGTGCTGCTGGAGCGTGTATTCGGCCATCACCAACCTCTTCGAGCCCATGCCGGAACGCCTCCGCGACTGGATTACGAAGCCGAAAGCCTCAGGTTATGAGTCGCTTCACACGACGGTGAAGTACGACGACAAGATGTGGTTCGAGGTGCAGATTCGCACCACGCGCATGGACGACATCGCCGAAACGGGACAGGCCGCACATTATTTATATAAAGGTGAGAAGGAAACCTCCGAGGAATGGCTCCTGAACGTGCGCGAGGTGCTCGAAAATCCAGGTTTGGTGTCGTTTGAGAACTCATACAGAAAGCTTTACAAATCGGATAAGATATTCATTTTCACCCCCGAAGGCGACTTGAAGCAGCTGCCCGTCGGCTCCACCGTGCTCGATTTCGCCTACGAGGTGCACACCCGTGTGGGCGAGACGTGCAACGGGGCACGGGTGAACGGCAAAATGGTGCCCATCCGCCACGAATTGAAAAACGGCGACAAGGTGGAAATCATCACGAGCAAGAGGCAGTCGCCCCACGCCGACTGGCTCAACGTGGTGGTCACAGACAAGGCCAAAAACAAGATACGGCGCTATCTGAAAGAAGAGGAACTCAAGGAGTCGGAGATGGGAAAAGGCTTGCTTCACCGCAGGCTGAAGAATTGGAAATTCCCTAATAACGAGAGCGTTATAGAAATGCTCGTGAAAGAATTCAAATTGGAGAACTCGTTGCAGCTCTATCATCAGATTTCGACCGAGAAAATCGAATTGGCCGATGTGAAGCGATTCCTTACGACCAAATTTGGCGAGAGTGCAGAAAGGTTGGAAAAGACTGTGCCAGAGCAAATTGGAATGAAAAACAAGGAGCTCGCGACGGAAGGGGAGGAAAGCCTTTCCATCGGGGAAGACATCGACAACGTGACCTACAAACTTGCCAAATGCTGCAATCCCATCCCGGGCGACCATGTTTTTGGCTTCGTCACCACCGACGGCACCATCAGCATCCACCGCATCGACTGCCCCAATGCCAAAAGCATGCAGCAACGTTATGGCTATCGCATCATCCGTGTGAAATGGAACGGCATGGAAAGCAATTCGCAAGCCTCCATCCGCATCACGGGGCGCGACGTGCTCGGACTTGTGGGAAAAATCACCAAAATCATCTCCGACGACTTGGAGGTGAATATGAAAAACATCGTATTCAACACCGACAAGGAAGGCTTTTTTGAAGGCAAAATCGTGCTACAGATTGCCGATGTGACGGCCTTGGAACTTGTGATGAATCGGATAAAAGCCATTGAAGGCATTAAGGATGTTGTTAGAATTGATTAAAGACCAACAAATTATACCATAATGAAAACCGCAAAGAAACCCTATCGATTTTTAATGGCTTCGGCATTTGTCCTGGCAACTGTTTTTGCCATGGCGCAAGAGACACGACTCGAGGGAGTGTATGGCATCGACCATGAGAAGAAAATCATAGTCGCCACGGGAAAATTGCCCGACGGAGCCAAACCCTATAAGGAAACGATGCAGGTAAGGGGCGAAACCTATACCTGTTACCGCAGCGAGATGCCAATCATCACGATAACGACTGACGGCCCCATCGTCAACACGCCTGCGGTTCACGGCACCATCAGTGTGGCCGACGCCAACGGCCATGTCATTGAAATGCACGCTGGTTTCAAGATTCGTGGAACCTCGTCGCAACAGTACGACAAGAAGTCGTATCGCGTTGAGCTATGGGCCGATGCCACAGGCACAACGATGATGGACACAACCTTCCTCGGAATGCGCAGCGACGACGACTGGAACCTTGAAGCCATGTGGGCGCAGCCGCTCCGCCTGCGCGACAAGGTGGCCAACCAACTATGGATGGAGATGCATTCGCTTTATTATCAGGATCTTGAACCCGAAGCCCGAAGTGGCGTGCGCATGGAATACGCAGACGTGTTCGTCAACGGCTCGTATGTTGGCGTGTATGCCCTCACCGAGCGCATGGACCGCAAGCAACTCAACTTGAAGAAATTCAACGGCGAGCTTCGCGGACTGCTCTATAAAGGCAATGGCTCTGGTGCCCCTACTTTCGAGAGCCTGCCTGCCTACGACAACACGCTCGACACTTGGGACAACTACGAGTGGGTGTATCCCAACGAGGACGAGGCTTCCTACAACTGGAGCCATCTTTACAGCTTCACCAATTTCGTGATGAACTCGTCTGACAATGTGTTCAACGCGCAATATGCCGCCCAGTTCGACAAGAGTAATGCTGTTGATTACTTCCTGTTTATCAACGCTTTGATGGCAATGGACAACATGGGCCGCAACTTGTTTTTGGCTCGTTACAAAAAAACTGGGCCTTATTTCTACCTTCCATGGGATCTGGATGCCGTTTTGGGTTTGAACACGGAAGGAAACCAGACTCACAATGCAGAAGGACTGATGAGCAACGGTTTTTTTGATAGGTTGATAAACGACTGCAACACAAATGGTTATGTGGCTTCGGCAAAAATACGCTACAACACTTTGCGCAACAGCATACTGAATAAGAATCATATCATGCATTTGGTTCAAAACCAATACAATGCCTTGCTTGAATGTGGAGCTTACGACCGCGAGCACGAGGCATGGCCAGCTTTCACCGTCGATGCGAACCAACTGACCTACATGAGCAACTGGCTGGATGCCCGTTTCAACTGGCTGGATGCCGAAATCAATTCGGCTTGCGGCACTTGGTATGTGGATGAAATTGCTGATAGCCAATTTGTTGAAGTGTTTCCGAATCCAGCCAAAGATAGAATCAACATCCAATTTACTGAGGATAGAGAGGCTTCCATTAGGCTCTACGATATGATGGGGCGGTTGGTTTATTCCTACAACACGACAAGGCAGTCCTTTTCCATTCCGACGCATGGGTATTCCAAAGGCATATACACCTTGATAATTACTGCAAGTGAAAAGCAGCAGAGGGAAATGGTTGTGGTGGAGTGAAATAGTAAGCAGCATGGATAATTGTTCGCGTCATTAATATAAAAGAGCCTACCCAATGAGTAGGCTCTTTGCTTTTGTAATGTTGAAGCTCAATTACTTCAATTTCTTGTAGCCATACGAGGCAAGTTCTCCCAATTCTTCCTCGATGCGGAGCAGTTGGTTGTACTTGGCCATGCGGTCGCTGCGGCTCAACGAGCCGGTCTTGATTTGGCCGCTGTTGGTGGCCACGGCGATGTCG
>CAMOCK010000078.1 GCA_946610645.1 uncultured Bacteroidales bacterium | reverse complement strand
GCGTGGCCATCAAGTCGCTCAACTACCTCACCAACGACGGTTACACCAACATGGACGGCACCTCGATGGCGACGCCCTGTGTGGCAGGCATCATCGCCCTGATGCTCCAGAAGAACCCCGAGCTGACCCCAGCCGAGATTTGCCGCATCTTAGAAGAGACCTCCGTCAAGCTCACCGAGCACAAGAGCAACCTCACCGGCGTGGGTCGCGTGGATGCCTTGGCCGCCATCGAAGCCGTGCAGCCTTACGACGGCCTTGCGGAGAACAACGTCAAAGCCACCATCTATCCCAACCCCAGTGCCGACGTTTTCACCATCCGTTGCGAAGGTATGAGACACGTCGAAGTCTATTCCATGGACGGCAAGTTGGTGAAAAACCAGCCCACCACCGGCCCGCAATGCCAAATCAGCGGCTTGGAAAGCGGCGTTTATGTGGTGAAAATCATGACGGACGGCGGGATGGTGACTAAGAGGATGGGGAAGATGTGATACAAATCGACAGCCTTAACCATACTTGGGTGGGGCCGTTATAGGCTGCACCCATTTTTGTAATTATGCGTGTTGCAACATTTATATCCAAAAAAACATATCTTTGCGCCCTCGGAAGTGACTGAAAATGAGACGAAGCAAAGCTGTCATATCGAATCTGCTTTTGGTGGTTTATCTGCCGTTGCTGATGCTTGCTTTGCTTCACGAACACCCTTCTTCATGCTGCAATGCCGCCACACAGCAGGCCTCAGCCCCATCAACGTTGCATAGTGTTGACTGCCTGATTTGCCAGTTTTTGCAAACGCCTTGCGACGAAGCGTCGCAGGTCACGGCATCCATTGCTCTGCCTGTAACCTTTGTGGAAGCGGTAAACCCAGCGGGAGAAGCCGTTGCAGTCTTCCTTCCTGTGGTCGACAACCTGACCGATATGTGCTACCAAGACCACCTGAGCCGCCTGAAATACGCCGACTTGAACGTGATCACAGGCCGTCGGGGCGTGTTCAACATGGGCAGGAACTTCGTCTTGAAATTGGTCGTTCCGATTGGATAGTCGAGGGCATTATTGCACCACAAAGCATAAATCATGATGTTTTTTCCCTATTTTTGCACCCAGAAACAACATCATGTCATCATGAGCAACCAAAAAATAGCCATTCCAACTGCCGACGGCCAGCTTTGGCCGCATTTCGGCAAGGCTACGCAAGTACATATTTAGACAGTTAACCATCACATTATCAACTAAAACATCAATCATTTATGAAGAAAAAATCAAGAATTTGGCTCGTCATCACGGGCGTGTTGTTCATCGTTTTGGGCGTGGTTTGCATCTGCAACCCCGCCGAAACACTCTTTTCGATGGCTTGGCTCATCGGGTGTTTCACCCTCTTTGCCGGCATCAGCAAGTTGGCCTTTGGCCTGAGAACGCAAAACTTCCTGCCCAACAACGGCACTCGGGTGCTGATGGGAGTGATCGACATCATTTTCGGCATCTTCTTTTTGGCCAACAGCATCTTCGTGGCCGCTTCATTGCCGTTCATGTTCGCCTTCTGGATCATTTTCGAAGGCATCAGCCTGTTCATTTCCTCGCTCGACTACAAGAGGTTTGGCTTTGGCGGCTGGTGGGGCATCATGCTCTTTGGCATTGCGGGAACCGTGCTGGGTTTCTTCGCCCTCAAGTACCCCGAGGCTTCAGGCATGACCCTTTCGACCCTGTTTGGTTGCGCCCTCATCGTCAACGGCATCGCCCATGTGGTCGCTTTCATCGGCATTAAGAAGTTGGAAAAGCATGTCGGTGAAGTGATAAAATGAACCTTCAAGACTTCTTTGCATCGTTTCTGCACATTATCAATGAGATGAGTCCCTATTTGTTGCTGGGATTTCTCATTGCGGGGATTTTGCACGTTTTTGTGCCCAAGAACTTCTATGCCAAATACCTGTCGCGCAACAACAGGTTTTCGGTGCTTTGGGCAGCCCTTTTGGGCATACCGCTGCCGTTGTGTTCGTGCGGCGTGATTCCCACGGCCATCGGACTGAAAAACGAGCGCGCCTCGAAAGGGGCCGTGGCTTCCTTCCTCATCGCGACGCCACAAACGGGCATCGATTCCATCTTGGCCACCTTTTCGCTGATGGGCTTGGGCTTTGCCATCGTGCGCCCCGTGGCGGCTTTGGTTACGGGAGTTTGCGGCGGCTTGTTGGTCAACCGATTTGTGAAAGACGACGAATACGACAACGCAGCGGCCACCACCTGCAACGTAGAACACGGCAACCGTATCTGGCGCGTGTTCAAGTACGCCTATTTCGATATGATTCAGGACATTGGCCTGCGCCTCATCATCGGTTTGCTCTTGGCCGCATTGATCAACGTGGCCGTTCCCGACGAGTTTTTCCTCACCTTCGGCAACCATCCTTTGCTGCAAATGTTGGTCATCCTCGCCATCGCCGTGCCGATGTACATCTGCTCGACGGGCAGCATCCCCGTGGCGGCGGCACTAATGATGAAAGGCTTGTCGCCAGGCGCGGCCTTAGTGATGCTGATGGCGGGGCCGGCGGTCAATTTGGCCTCCATCCTTGTGGTGAACAAATCGCTTGGTCGGCGTTTCACTACGATTTATCTGCTCACGATAGTCGTCTTTTCCGTTCTCTTCGGATTGCTCATCAACGCCTTGGGCATTGGTGCCGACCTTGTTGCGCCCGCTGCCGAAAGCGCCGGTTGTTGCTCCACCACGGTGCACCATCCAAGTGTGTTCCGCAGCATTTGTTCTGTACTTTTAGTCACATTTATCATAATCGCATTAAGTATGAAACTCTTTGACAAATTCAAGAAACAAGAGGCCGTTGAAGGCACGACGACCTACACCGTTGAGGGCATGCACTGCAACCACTGTAAGACTGCCGTCGAGAAAGCCGTGGGCGAAATCAAGGGCGTGACCGCAGCCGAGGTCAATCTTGGCGCAAAAACCGTGACGGTCACGGGCACTGCCACTGCCGACGAGGTTCAAAAGGCCGTCGAAAAGGCAGGCTTCGAGTTTAAGGGAGAGAACAAGTAAAAAAAGACGCGAGACTGCGAGACGCGAGGAACGATGACTTGTGACAATGACTATGACAGCTTAATGAAAAGCGTTAGACTTATGTCTTTTCGTAAAAGCTGCCATAGTCATGGTCAGTGGCCATAGTCAAAATGTCCCATGTCAAATTTTTGAACAGTTACTTGATTTATAAATGAACAACCAAAAAATAGCCATTCCCACTGCCGACGGCCAGCTTTGGCCACATTTCGGCAAAGCCCCGCAGGTGACTTTTGTCACCGTTGAAGACGGTAAAGTCACCGAAACCGTTATCAAACAAGCCCCTGAGCATGAGCATGGCGCCATGCCGCGTTTCCTCGCTGCCGAGGGTTGCACCGATGTCATCTGTGGCGGCATTGGTGGCGGTGCCGTCCAATTGCTCAACCAATTGGGCATCCGTTTGCACGGCGGTGCCCCTACCCTACCCGTCGACGAAATCGTTTCGCGCTATCTCGCCGGGACCCTAATTTATGGCGATGCCACCTGCCATCACGACAATTGCGGCGGCGTTTCTTGAAACACTCAAATTGAAGGTGCCGGTTCATCAGATTGCCGTGAAAGACGTCGTACATGTTCTCTTTCAATGAACCGACATGGCTCTCGAAACGGCGGCAAGCTCTAAGTCGATCTTCTCCGGAAATGATGAAAAGTCAGTCACCACAGTTGGAGCCGTCGTAAATGGAGTTGTCGTCCATTCTTCGTACATAAGTTTCATTTGCAAGAGGGTTGGATTAACGGGAAGCCCTTTTTTTTAACCAAGATACATTTTGCATCATTAGTTACGTTATTCCTATGACAACGGACCAAAAACACACTTCAACCCAAGCATTTCCAGCCATGATTAGACCAACATTAAAACTCGCGCTGCTATTCGGCATTTTGGCCTTGCTCGCCTCAGGCTGCCAAAAGGACAACATCGTGGAGATTGACCCGATTGCGACCGACACGGCCGACGACGACATCGCCAACACCACTTTCGCACAAACGGTCGGCGTCGTGTTTTCAACGGATGGCAACGCCACTGTTGAAGGCGCGACCGACGACTTCTCGGTCACCATCAACGGCAATGACGTGACCATCGTTTACAGCGGCGACGAATACGTGATGTACGAGCTTTCGGGGACGACCACGGACGGCTTCTTCAAGTTGTATAGTTCCCGTAAGCAAGGCATTACGCTCAATGGCACACACATCACCAACCCCAACGGCGCGGCCATTAACGTGCAAGGCCCACAGTCGGACCCGAACAAGGGGAAGCGCACCTTCATCAAGCTGATAGGCAACAACTATCTTGCGGACGGCACGTCCTACACCGACACGCCCTCGACCGAAGACGAAAAGGCGGCCTTGTTTGGCGAAGGCCAGTTCATCTTCTGCGGCGACGGCAGCCTCAGCGTGGTGGCCACGGGCAAAAACGGCATCGTCAGCGATGACTATCTGCATTTCCAATCGGGGACCATTAACGTCTCCTCCTCTGCCGGACACGGAATGCGCGGCCAGGACTACATCCTCGTTTCGGGCGGCACACTCACCGTGAGCACCTCGGCAAACATGAAAAAAGGACTCAGCACGGACGGCTACGTCATCATCAACGGAGGCCTAACCACCGTCAACGTTGCGGGTGGCACGGCCTACGACGACGAAGACGGCGAATACACCGGCTCGGCTGGCATCAAGGCCGACAGTTATTTCAGGATGAACGACGGTTTCCTCACCATCATCAACACTGGGACGGGAGGCAAGGGCATCAGCTGCGACGGCAACGGATATTTTGGTGGCGGCACGGTTGAAATCTACGCCCATGGAAGCAACTACGGCTCGAACGGAGGCGGCGGTTTCCCTGGCGGCGGCAACAACAACGGCACCGAAAGCGTTGCGGCCAAAGGCATCAAATGCGACGGCAACCTTTTGTTTACGGGCGGACAAGTGACCGTCAACAGCTCGTCGCACGAAGCCATCGAGGCCAAGGGAAGTATCACGATTACTGATGGCGAGATTCGCGCCATCTCGCAAGCCGACGATGCCATCAACTCGGGCAGCGACTTCACCATCAGTGGGGGCTACGTCTACGGCTATAGCGCAGGCAACGACGGCTTCGATGCCAACGGCAATTTCTACCTCAAAGGCGGCGTGGTCTTCGTGACGGGAGCCACCTCGCCCGAAGTGGCCATCGACGCCAACACCGAGGGCGGCTACAAAATGTATCTCACTGGTGGCACACTCATCGCCATTGGCGGCTTGGAAAGCGGCTCGTCGCTCTCACAAAGCTGCTATTCAGCCGCTTCGTGGTCGCCAAACACCTATTATGCCTTGACCATAGGCTCCAAAACCTACGTTTTCTATACCTCTTCAAGTGGCGGAACGCCTCTTGTGGTTTCGGGAGCCTCAACTCCCACCTTGCTTTCAGGCGTGACCTACTCGGGTGGAACGAGTCATTTCGCTTATTGGATGTTTGAAGACCCGACCGTCAGTGGTGGCACTTCGGTCAGCCTTTCGTCCTACACGGGCGGCAACGGCGGTGGCGGTGGCCCAGGTGGTGGTGGCGGTCATGGACCGTTTTAGTCCCGTAGGGACGACAGACAATAGGCAGGCGGTATAAACCCCTGCCCCAAAAAAAGAAAATCGAATTATGAACAGAAAACACATTATCATATTGGCATTGGGAGTGTTATTCCCCATTTTAGCAGCAGCCCAAACCGATGTCGCGCTCTCCCCCGAATTTGGCGGTCGCCTCGCGGTTTCGTTGGACAAGAGAATCACCCGTGGTTTGCACATTTCGCTCGAAGAGGAAGTGCGCTTCGACCAGAATTTCAGCGCCTTCGACCGTTTCCACACGACGCTTCGAATGACTTACAAGGTGCATCCCAACATCAAATTGGGCCTCGGCTATGCCTTAATCAACGGCTACAGCTCGACCGAAAAGGCCTTCAAAAACGCACGTCATCGTGCCATGGCCGACGTGACGGGAACACTGCATTTCGGCGAATGGAACCTCTCGCTCAGGGAACGTTTCCAGCTGACCCACCGCACGGGCGACTACAACGTGTATCAGAACCCCGCCAACGAGCTGACTCTCAAGAGCCGCCTGATGATTCGCTACAAAAACAGATATGGCAGGTTGTCGCCTTACGCTTACGTCGAGCTTCGCAACTATCTCAACGCGCCCGTCATTGAGGCCGCTTTCGACGGCACCACCTATTACACCTTGGACGACTATTCCGAGACTGGCGAAGCAGGTTGGTTCCTCACGGGCTTCAACGGCGGCTACCTCAATCGCGTGCGAGGCTCAGTCGGCGTGGATGTCAGGTTGAGCAAGAGCAGCACCTTGAATTTCTACCTGTTAAGCGATTACGTCATCGACAAAGTGGTGGATGCCAACGCTGAGGGAACAAAACTGAAATCCTACACCCGCGAGACCGGCTTCCGAGGCTGGGTTGGGGCGGGATATGAGTTCGCGTTTTAACAGTAAACAGAAATAAACGTTGTTTTTCCGTCTCCCATGTGATTTTTCCTTCCCTTTTTGCACCTAATTTTAATAATAAAGAAGTAAAAATCATTTAGTAATGAAAAGAATCCTTTTAGTACTTTTAACGCTGAGCCTCAGTGTGTTATGTATGGCTCAGACTATTG
>CAMOCK010000077.1 GCA_946610645.1 uncultured Bacteroidales bacterium | reverse complement strand
TCGATGTAGTTGTAGTCCTCGCTCGACGACTCCACCGTGGGAATGCGATTTTCCTTGCGGAAGTGGTCGATGACAAGGTTGTGGGCGATGCGCATGGCAAACTGCACGAAACGTCCGTCGTCCTTGTAGCCCTTCGACTTGATGGTCTGGATGACCTTCACAAAGGTGTCCTGAAAGACATCATCAGCCAACTGCTTGTCTTTCACGAGTGTGAGTATGTAGGAATAAACTTGTTTCTGGTATCTACCAATCAATAATTCAAAACTGTGAACATCACCGTCCTGGTAGCGTTCAATCAGTTCTCTGTCGCTTTTCACTATGTTGGACATCTGGTCCCCCTTTCGTTGTGCATTCATCGTAAATGCTTGTTAATAAAGGGTATAAATCTCTCGATAGCGTCTCTCCTATTGATTGGTTAGTGAATATTTGCACTGCAAAAATACGGTTTTTTTGGAAATGCAAGCAAAAATTTGAGATTTTTTTTTCGATGGAGGGCAATAATTTGAGATTTTTTTCGATGGAGGACAATAATTTTGCCAGAAGTGAGTAGTTCACATCCACTCCACTCCCCCGCTCCGTATGTCGTAAAATGCTGCCACGACTTGCGCCTTTTCGTGCCCGACAATCTCGTTTCCGGCAATAACTTGCGCCATCCTCTTGGCATGGCGACGCGCATTGTCGTCAATTTGGCACGAAGCAGCCAACGAAGGTCTGATGCGCTCGGCAATGGTCTTGATATGGCCCGGCAAGTCGCCACCATGGCAGGTTGCCGTGACCGCACCGCAACTCGAATGGCCGAGTACAACAACCAATTGGCTATGAAGGTGTTCGACAGCATACTCAATCGATCCGAGGACATCCTCATCGACCACGTTGCCCGCGTTGCGGATGACGAAAAGTTCGCCAAAGCCCTAGTCGAACAGGATTTCGGGAGCCACGCGGCTATCGGAGCAGCACAACACCACCGCGAAAGGCTGCTGACTCTTGGCAAGCAGCTCACGGTCAGCGGAATACTCCGTTTTTCGTGTTGATTTTCCGTTTGCGAAACGGGCATTGCCTTACTTCAGGGCTTCCAAGGGCCATTCGGCAATCCACTCTTCGAGCATTGAAACATGCCGTGCATACTTATCCATCTGTCCTTCAACGAAATCGTCACTGTATTTTCGGTCGCAGAAACCGTTGCCTCGCGCCACATAATCATCGTCGTCGAGCGAGCTGAAAACCTCTTCGTAGTTCTTCAGATACTCTCGGTTCTCGGCCAGAAGCCTCCGCAAGTCATCCAAGTCGGCCTCAAACCATTCGCCTTCAAAAGTGTATCGTTTTTTCATCGTCTGCAAATTTTGGCCACAAAGGTACAAAGATTTGCTGTTTTATTGTCTAAGACAACAAAAACTGTACTTCGAAACGCAACTGCACCTGCGTATTATCGGAAAAACTATAGCCTCGCTTTATCCGCCAAGAAAAGGAGTCATATAAACAGGAAGTAGAATGGTTCCCTTATCCGTTTTCAAGTCCTTTGTGTAAATCAAATAACGCCGTTCGACAATATGGGCGTATTTCTCGCAAAACACATCGAGTGACTTATGGGTGTTGTAACCAGAAGACTTAACCTCTATCGGCTGGAGCTTGGTCCCGTGTGAGAGCAAAAAGTCAATCTCATAGTTGTGAGTCTCATCCTTTGGCCAGGTGTAATAGAAAAGCTTATTGCCCGATGTGGCAAGCATTTGCGCTATCATGTTTTCATAAACATAACCAAGATTTGTGCTTAGTTTGTCGTTCAACAGCTTTTGATATATGACATTCTCGGTATAGTCCTTGTCCCAAAAGGCAAGGGTGACGAACAATCCCGTGTCGGCACAGAAAATCTTGAATTTGGAAATGTCTTTTGTCAATGACATGCCTACGTTGGGGTCGTTGGAATGGTATGCAAATAGAGTCGTCTTGCTGTCTTCAAGGTCTTTCATGAACTCCATCAGTTTGTCTTCGTCCACGTCACCAAGTACGGCATACGGCTTGAAACGGTTGTTGGTCTGACTTAGTTGTGATGGGATATTCATAAAGAGAGTCTCCAAACGACCTGTTGGGTCAATTTTTTGGAAATCATCCTGATAGATTCTGATTACGCCTCGCTTTGCAAGGTCTACCATGCTGAAATTGTTGGTCTCCAAATAGGCTTCGACTGCTTGAGGCATACCGCCCACCAACAAATAGAGACGAAAGTTGCGCATGGCTTCACGGTGAGCCTGGGCAAGAGGTAGTTTGTTGTCGTAGAAAGTACGCAGCAAAGGTATAGTGGCTTCGTCGCCCATAGCCCATCGGAACTCCTCGTAATCCATCGGATAAAGCGTGACACGCTCCTCTTCGCTTGGAATCGTGATGTTCTTCGTGTTCTTTTTGATACTGATGAGCGAGCCGGTTTCAATATAGTCGTAGCGACCATCTTTAACCAGATACTTTATGGCTTGACGAGCACGAGGACAATTCTGCACCTCATCGAAGATGATGACAGATTTTCGCTTTTTTAGGACTACATTATAAATGGATTGTAGTTGCAGAAAGATATAGTCCATGTTCATCAGGTTGTTGAACAAAGCCGTCACCTCTTCGGATGCCTCGTTGAAATCAATAAGTATGTTTGAGTCATACTCGTTTTTAGCAAACTGCTCAACAAGTGTTGACTTGCCAACCCGTCGGGCGCCTTCTATCAAAATTGCGGTCTTTCCATTCTGGACACGTTTCCATTCGAGAAGCCGGTCATATAGTTTTCGTTTGAATATCCTTTTCATCTTCTAAAGTATCTGATTTCGAGTGCAAAAATAGGCTTTTTATTTGAGTTACGCAAATCTTTTTAGTCGTTTTATCCAAAAATACCGAAATGTTTTACTATGTTTTATCCAAAAATACCGAAATGTTTTATCTAGTTTTCTCCAAAAATACGCAAATCTTATTATTTTCTTCTTCCCCTCTCCTATTTCCCCGCTTTTCCATACCTTTGCAGTTTCAATTTTTCGAAACTGTGAAGGAGAAAGAAATACACTATATCACCATCCGAAATGCCAAGGTCAACAACTTGAAAGGCATTAGTTTACGGATTCCGAAGAACAAACTTGTGGTCATCACGGGCCTTTCCGGCTCGGGCAAGTCTTCGTTGGCTTTCGACACGCTTTATGCCGAGGGACAACGCCGCTATGTGGAAAGCCTCAGCTCGTATGCACGGCAGTTCATGGGCCGCCTCAACAAGCCCGACGTGGAGAGCATCACCGGCCTCTCCCCTGCCATCGCCATCGAACAGAAAGTGAACTCGCACAACCCGCGCTCCACCGTGGGCACCAGCACCGAGATCTACGAGTTCCTGAAGCTGCTCTACGCGCGCATCGGCAAGACCTACTCGCCCGTGAGCGGCAAATTGGTCAAGAAACACCAAGTGATGGATGTGGTCAACTACATCCTCAGCCTCGAAACCGGCGCCACGGCCTACATCGTCGCGCCCATCATCCTGCCCGAAGGCCGCACCCTCGACGAACACCTTAATATATTGATGCAACAAGGCTTCTACCGCATCTTCTACAACGGCGAAATCGTCAAGATTGAGGATTTCCTCGACAAAAAGAAAAAGGTGAGCGAGAAGAAGGTGAAACTGCTCATCGACCGCATCAGAATCAGCGAAAACGCAGCGGAAAACATGGGGCGGTTGTCGGATTCGGTACAGACGGCTTTCTACGAAGGCAAAGAAACTTGCCAAGTGGTCGTTGAACTGAACGGCCAACGACAGGAAACGGACTTCTCGTCACGTTTCGAGGCGGACGGCATCACTTTCGAGCCGCCTACGGCCAATATGTTCGCCTTCAACAACCCTTACGGCGCTTGTCCTACCTGCCAGGGCTTCGGCAATGTCATTGGCATCGACCCCGACCTTGTGGTGCCCAACAAGAGCCTGTCGATTTACGAAAACGCCATCGCCTGCTGGCGCGGCGACAAGATGAGCGAGTGGAAAGACGCACTTATCCGCGTGGCCGACAAGGTGGGCATCCCCATTTTCAAGCCGTTCTATGAGCTGACCGAGGAACAGAAGCAACTCCTTTGGACCGGCAACC
>CAMOCK010000076.1 GCA_946610645.1 uncultured Bacteroidales bacterium | reverse complement strand
CCCGTCTCCATGTAGTAGTCGCGGACCATTTCGAGATAGAGGTCAGCGAGCATAGCTTGGACATTGATGAAGGTGGCAACACGGAAAGCCGAGTCGTAGTATTGCTTGGCTTGGGTGTATTGCTCCTGCGCCCGCACCGCCCGACCGCTGTTGCGGTAGGCGTTCATCATACCCGTGGAGTCGGCGGTCTGCTTAAAACAAGTCAGCGCCTGCTGGTGTTGCTTGAAGGCATCCTCAAAGAGGCCGTGTTTGAGGTACATGGCGCCAAGGTTGTCGCAAAGTTGGCCTTCCAATTGGATGGTTTCCGCAGTCTTGTCGGAACGCTGCACGAGTGCCAGTCCTTGCAGGAACTTCTCGGCGGCCTCTTCGGAGCGACGTTGCTCACGCAGTTGCATGCCTTCTTCATATAAGGCTTGGGCCTGTTCCATACGCTTCGTTACGCTGTCGCAGGATGTCAGCGCGAGGAAAGCGATGGCTGTTAAGATTATAGATTGTAAAAACGTCTTCATGACTTTTTCGTTTTGTCATCGCAAAATTAACCAGAAAAAACATTTGTCAAGAGGTGTGAGGCTCACCAGAAGGCGATGTCCCTACTTTTTTTGGATGTCCTTATTGGTTTTTATTGAAAATCAACAATGTAGCAATTAGTGGCAAAAGGGCTTGTCCCTACTTTTTTAGATGGTAGAAGGGCTGTTTTTCGCCAGAAAACTATGTTCTAATCAAAAAATAACTATTTTTGTGCTTTCAATCTTTACGCCTATGCAAGTACTGAAATCCAACATACGCACCGACTCCGTGGAGTTCAAACAGAACGAAAAGAACTTCCTCGCCCTGATGTCGCAATACCGTGAGGCCATGGCAGCCTCGATGCAAGGCGGCGGCGAGAGTGCCGTGGCCAAGCACAAGAAACGCAACAAACTCCTTGCTCGCGAGCGCATCGACCTGCTCATCGATCCAAATACGCCTTTCTTGGAACTGTCTCCGATGGCGGCCTACGGCACCTATAACAACGACTTCCCCTCGGCGGGTATCATCACGGGCATCGGCGTGATTCAAGGCCGAGAAGCTGTCATCGTGGCCAACGATGCCACCGTGAAAGGCGGCACCTACATGCAATACACGGTGAAGAAACACCTTCGCGCCCAAGAGATTGCCATGGAAAACCACTTGCCTTGCGTTTATATGGTCGATAGTGGCGGCGCCTTCCTGCCCGAGCAGGACACGGTCTTCCCCGACCGCGACCACTTCGGACGTTTCTTCTACAACCAGGCGCGAATGTCGGCCTTGGGCATCCCGCAAATCGCCATCGTGATGGGCATGTGTACCGCTGGCGGTGCCTACGTTCCGGCCATGAGCGACGAGACCATCATCGTGCGCAACCAAGGCACCATCTACCTCGGCGGACCGCCGTTGGTGAAAGCGGCCACGGGCGAGGTGGTTACGGCAGAGGAATTGGGCGGCGGCGAGATGCATACCAGCATCTCGGGCGTGGCCGACCATTTGGCTGAAAACGACCAACACGCCTTGCAGATTTGCCGCAACATCTTCAAGACCTTGGAGAAGTCGCACCGACAAAAACTTGACATGCTGCCCGTTGAGGCTCCGTTATACGACCCGCACGACCTCTACGGCCTCGCCCCCATCGACTTCCACAAGCTCGTCGATCCGCGCGAAATCATCGCCCGCATTGTGGATGGCAGCCGTTTCCAAGAGTTCAAGTCGAGATATGCCACCACACTCGTTTGCGGCTTCGCGCATTTGATGGGCTTCCCCGTGGGAATCCTTGCCAATTTTGGCGTATTGTTTTCAGAATCAGCTCTGAAAGCCACGCACTTCATCGAGCTTTGCTGCCAAAGGAACATCCCGTTGGTGTTTCTGCAAAACATCACGGGCTTCATGGTGGGCAAGCAATACGAGCAAGGCGGCATCGCCAAGGACGGCGCGAAGATGGTTCATGCGGTCAGCAACGCCAATGTGCCCAAGTTCACGGTCATCTTCGGCGGGTCGTTTGGCGCAGGCAACTACGGCATGGCGGGTCGAGCCTACAGTCCGAGGCTGCTTTTCATGTGGCCCAACGCCAAAATCTCCGTCATGGGCGGCGAGCAGGCGGCCAGCGTTTTGGCCACCGTCAAAGAAGACCAATACAAATACAAAGGTTTGGAGGTGCCGAATGACGAAATCACGCAACTGAAGAAAGAGATTCTGGCCAAATACGATTACGAAGGCTCGGCGTTCTACAGCACTGCCCGCCTGTGGGACGACGGAATCATCGACCCTGTCGACACCCGAAAGATCTTGGCTTTAGGCATCGCCGCCTCGCTCAACCAGCCTTTCCCACCGCAGCAGTTTGGCGTGTTCAGGATGTAACAATTGGCATTTTTCCGCGTTATCATTGACGATGAACCGCAAGCTATTCATACTATCTTTGACCATTCTGTTGGCACAAACACTTGTGGCTCAACAGAATGACAGCATTCAGCGCAAGAAAACCAAGGTGCACATCGAGAACTACGACCTGATGACCTACTCGAAAAGCATGGGCGACATGCAACGGCTCATCGGAAACGTCAAGATACGCCACGACTCGGCCTATTTCTTCTGCGACTCGGCCTATTTCTTCGAGAAAACGAACAGCTTCGATGCCTACCAGAACGTCCACATCATCGTGAACGACAGCGTCGAAATCTTCAGCGACCTGCTCAATTACGACGGCAACGCCCGCTTCGCAGAATTCTTTGACAACGTGATGCTTAGGGACGACTCCACTACCCTCTACACCGAATACCTCACCTACGACCGCAACCTGCATTTGGCCGCCTACCCCGACAGCGCGACCACCGTGCGCGGCGACAAAACCCTCACCAGCCACATCGGTTACTACCGCGACGACCTTAAGGAGTTTTCCTTCTTTGAGAACGTTGAGGTGCTCAGCCCAAAATACCAAATGTTCACCGACACCCTGTTCTACAACACCCGCATCGAGAAAATGTGGTTCGAAGGCCCGACAACCATAATTAATAAAGAGAACATACTTGAAGGGACGCATGGCTATTACCTTGTGGATGAAGATTTTGTCTTCCTCGACCAGCGGCCTTTCATGCACAACGAAACCCAACAGATGCGCTCCGACTCCATCCAATACGACCGCAACATCGGCCTCGCCAAGGCTTTCGGCCAGGTCGATATGATCGACAGCGCTTACAAGGTCGTCATGCGCGGCAACTACATGGAAATGTGGGAAAGCCGAGGCTTCAGCTTCGCCACCGACAGTGCCTACGCCGTCAGCTACGACAGCGGAGATTCCCTTTATATTCACGGTGACACACTCTTCATGCACTTCGACAAGCAGAAGGAAGAAGTCGAGAAACTTCTTGCGCGGCGCAACGTAAGGTTCTACAAATCAGACATGCAAGGCAAGTGCGACACCCTGACCTACCTCATGGCCGACTCCACCATACGGATGCGCGTCAATCCCATCCTTTGGGCCGAGGGAAGCCAACTCTCAGGCACCGACATCGACATCCGCCTCAAGGACAGGAGCATCGACTGGGTGCTGCAAAAAGGCAATGCCTTCATCATCTCAGAAGACACCATCGAGGGCTTCAACCAAATCAAAGGGACTGACATCATCTCGCGCTTCAGCAACGGTAGCATACACCACGTCAGCGTGGAAGGCGGCACCGCCGAAACGCTCTATTGGATTCGCGACGACGACGGCGCGCTCATCGGCATCGACGTGTCGAAATCGGCGACCATGACCATCGAGATGGACGACAACAGCATCTCCGTCATCAAAGGCTACAAGGACATTTCTGAAACCATGTACCCCGAATCCGATCTGAAGGAAAACGAGCGCAAGCTGCAAGGGTTCCAATGGCACGACGCAGCCCGTCCCAAGGACAAGGACGACATCTTCCGCCGTGTGGAGGCCGAGATGCCAGCCATGCAGCCCACACAAGCGGAAACGACCGCAGAAAAAGAAGCCAAACAAGAGCATCCCAAGCGGCATAGGGAGAGAAAGAATTCGGAATAGTGCCCCAAGTACAGAAAAGTTCGTATTTTTGCGAAAAATTTATGAGCTATGGCAACTGCAACGACGAAAAAAATCAACTGGCTTTTCCCTGACCAGGATGTGGAGGTAACAGAGGAAGATATTCAGGCTGAAATAAGGAGAGCTGAAAGGTCGGGAAGTATGACTTTAGAAGAGTTCAACCAAAGGCATTTGCAATGGTGGGCCGAAAATATATAGGAAAAAAGCCTCCTGCGAAACTGCGGCTGCTCATCCAACAGCGTTTTTTTGACAACCTTCATACTATAGAAATGTATGGAGCGACCTTGTTTGGTGAGAAGGTTGCCGAACAGTTCCACAATGGATTAATGTCGCGCATTACTGCTTTGCCTTCTTTTCCAAAAGCCAATCCAAAATACAGATTTGTACCGAGTACAGAGAAAAAAGAATACAGGGTTATTGTCTACAAGAAATTCCATGTCGTGTATTCTGTCACAAGTAGAACCATTAAAGTGTTGACAATCATACATCAAGCCACCAACCCAAAGAAACTAAGCAAAATCAAATAAAAAGTATCAAAATGAAAAAACTGATTTTAATCCGTCACGGCGAAAGTGAATGGAACAAATTGAACCTCTTTACGGGGTGGACCAACGTCGACCTTTCGGAAAAAGGCGTGCAAGAAGCCATTGAGGCCGGAAAAGTAATGAAAGAGAACGGCTACAAGCCAGAAATCTGCTTCACCTCCTACCTGAAGCGTGCCATCAAGACCCTTAACCTCGCCCTCGAAGCCATGGACATGGACTGGCTGCCGGTCTACAAGTCGTGGAGGCTCAACGAGAAGTCGTATGGCCAGTTGCAAGGCTTGGACAAGAAGGCCACAGCCGAGAAATACGGCGACGAACAAGTGCGCCTCTGGCGTCGCGCCTTCGACGTGCGTCCGCCCGCGCTCGACATGAACGACCCCAAAAGCCCCCGCATGGACCCGCGCTATGCCGAACTCACCGACGACGAAATCCCGCTCACCGAAGCCCTCTGCGACACCATCGCGCGTGTGATGCCTTACTACAAGAACTGCATCATGAAGGCTTTCGAGACGCACGACACGGTATTGGTCGTCGCCCACGGCAACAGCCTGCGCGGTGTTGTCAAGGTACTGAAAAACATGGGCAACGACGAAATCATCGCCTTCAACATCCCGACGGGCATCCCGTATGTCTTCGAGTTCGACGACTCAATGAAGCTTCAGAAAGACTTCTTCCTCGGCGACCCCGAAAAAGTAGCCGCGCTGATGGCCGCCGTCGCCAACCAAGGCAAGGCGAAGTAAAAGAAAAGTGGGCGGCTAAACCGCCCACTTTTCTTTTAGAAAATGTAATTGAACCCAACGAAAACCTTGACTTTGTCTCCGTCTCGTTTGTCCAAGGCGCGACCGGCATCAACGCCGAGAATCATGTTGCGGTTCATGATGATTTTTATGCCGGCTCCTGCAGCCGTGTGGATGCCTTCTTTATTCCCGCTGTACAGTTCAACATCCTCAATTGCAGCATCTTTCAACTCCTGTTCGCGGAAAGGTTGGATAACCATGCCCGCATCGAAGAAGGGCGACAAAGCCAATTGCCAATTCTGGTTGATGAACTTGAAATCAAGGAAATGCCAACGCAATTCGGCATTGCCCAACATGAAGCCATCGCCGAGAACGCCGTTGCGGTTCACGCCGCGCATGGTAACCACGCCGCCCAAGCCTTCCGTGTACATCTTCTGGAAGAAAGGCGTGTTGATGTTGTTGATCATGTACCAAGGCGTGTTGCCCGCAATCTTATGTTGTACGCCCAAGCGATAAGCGAAGGTCAATTTGTCCTTGTAAACCGGGACATAATGACGCCACATAAAGGTCTGTATCAGGCTGTTGTAGCCGTTTCCGTCAATAAAGTCGGACGAGCCTGTGAGCGTGTATTCCGCATAGATGCCCCTCGATGGGTCGCTATTGTGGTCGCGGCTGTCGTAGTTGAGGCCAAGGCGAAGTTGGGCGATGTTGCCGCCGTTCTTCTCGTTGTCCTTGATGATGCCAGCGTTCACATAGTTGGTGTATAAGGTCTGTTGGCCCTCATATCCCGGCAGGTTAAGGCTGTCAGTCTTGACGTTGTAGTAGGCCAAGCCGGCCACCCAGTTCAGGTTGGGCACATTGAAGAAATTGCGTTGCATGGAGCCTACAAAACGGAGTGTGTTGCGTTTGATGAAGTGATAGCCACTTTTGTAGTCCTCTACTCCGACATGAGCGTCCAAATTGGGGTCGAACAGGCTGGCTTCATAACCGTTGAAGCCGAAAAACTCGAACTTCTTCGAGTAGTTGTAGGTGAGATCGAAAAAGAGTTTGGTGTCCTTGATCAGGTAAGGCATGTCGGCATAGAAGCGGAACACACCCGAGCCTTTCGTATAGCGCGACACCTCAACGTTGAACTTGTAGAAATAGCGCGGATAGCGCGAGCCGTCTCCGAAGTTGAAGATGTCGACACAGGCACCATACTGGAAGCCCAAGTCGCTGTCGAAGCCCAACACGGGCAACGGGCCGAAGTTCCAGCCTTGCTTGATGATTTCGCCTTTTTCATTATAGACTTTCTCTTTCTTGGCTTTCTTTGGCTTGTCTTGCGCGAAGCTGCCAATCGACAAGAACAGCGCGAGGATAATTAATAGGGTCTTTTTCATATTGATGATGTTGAAATACTTTCAGACGAGGGAAAAACCAAAGCCTTTAACGTCATGGCGGAGGAACAACCGCCTTCTCCTATTTTCGGAGACATCTCCTTTTGCGTAGGAGATTACGGGTCAAGTCCGTAATGACGTAATAGGCTTGAATAAGCCTCATTGCGCAAAAATAGCGTTTTTATCAATACTGTGGAAAAAAGTCTTATTTTTGCGCCATAATAATGCTCAAATGTCTACTCTCGAACTGCTGCTAATCGCCGTGGGCTTGTCAATGGACGCCTTCTCGGTGTCCGTTTGCAAGGGATTGACCACCAAGCGTTTCTCGCCGCGAATGGCCTTGACGTGCGGCTTGTGGTTTGGCACGTTCCAAGCCTTGATGCCAGTAATAGGCTATTTCTTAGGTTCGCAGTTCGCCCACTTCATAGGGGCAATCGACCATTGGATTGCCTTCGGTTTGCTTTTTCTGATAGGTGCCAACATGATTCGGGAAGCCGTAGCCGGCAAGGAGGACTCGAAGCAGACCAACGCATTGGATTTCAAGACGATGCTTCTTCTGGCTGTTGCCACCAGCATCGATGCTTTGGCGGTGGGTGTTTCGTTTGCCTGCATCCAAGTGGAACTGTGGGTGTCGGTGGCACTAATCGGCCTGACTACCTTCGTTTTTTCGGTCCTCGGCGTGAAAATCGGCAATGTCTTTGGAACAAAGTTCGAGAAAAAGGCAGAGGTTTTTGGAGGTATCATTTTGATTCTCATAGGATTGAAGATTCTTTTGGAGCATTTGGGTGTCATTGGTTTTTGAAGACATGAAAAAAACTCGATAACATTTTGCACACCATAACAAAAAAATATGTAATTTTGCAGCGCAAAACGGTTTCGGGATGTAGCGCAGCCCGGTAGCGCGCTTCGTTCGGGACGAAGAGGCCGCAAGTTCGAATCTTGTCATCCCGACCAACAAAAACAGCTTGAGAGTTTTTTCCCAAGCTGTTTTTGTTTTTGGATGGTTTTCCCTACTTTTCCAATTAAAGCAATCCATCTGTTGCGAAAATCTCAGCATACTCGTTCCCTTGCGGAGAAATAGGCAAATCCTCGTCAGAAATAACCGTGAAGACATAAACCAACTCCTTCTCGGTCTTGGTTTCCCTGATGTATTGCCGTTTCAGTTTCGGATTCGCTCCCGGAAGTCCCAAGGTTTCCGCCAACTTCCGCTTGAGCGTCTTCTCGGGCGTTTCGCCGAAGGCAACGTGCCACCAATAAAGCCTCGTGGTTTCTCTTTCGCCATTGATAACATGCAGATGCACAGCAGGATGCAACAGCTTGTTTCCTTTGTGCAACTCCACATACATGGCCCGCCCCACGATGTTGCCGCGTTCGTTGACGATGGGCAGAAATTCCATGGCATCCGTCTCGGGTTCAAACTTTCGAGGTTCGTATGCTTTGGCCGGCAAGTCAGTGACTTCCTCATGCACTTCTTGCTGCGGCAGGCAAATCTCAACTGTTTCCTGCTCATCGGGTTTGGAGGCCTTCTTTTCAGTAATTGTCGCCGTTTCGCTGATTTTTTCACGGACAATCTGCGTGAGCGGCATCGGCTCAAACGACACTTTCTCCACCGTTAGCTTTTCCGAGCCTTTCAATCCTATGACATCTCCCGCCTTCTTCCCCATCAGCGACTTGGCCAAAGGCGAGATGAACGAGATGAGGCCTTTGTCAATGTCGGCTTCGTCGACGCCCACAATCCTCACCACACGTCCGTTGAAGCGCACCCATGCCCCGAAACTCACCGCGTCCTTGTTTGCCTTGGAAAGGTCGACCTCCACCGCGCTATTGATACGACCGATGAGCAACTTCATCTTTGCCTCGATGAAGTTGCCCATGATGTAGTTGTCGCCGACCTTGGAGCGTTCATTTTCAAGGCTTTTCAGCTCCGCTTTGAGTGCCTCAAGCCCTTCTTTGGTGACGAAGTTGGGCACGCCTTCGGGCAGGTAGGCCCGCATCGGCACCCTTGGAACTTCCTCCTGGTCGCCTTCTTTGATGAAACCCCGGCTCATCGAAATTGACACGAGACGCGAGACTGCGGGGCACGGGACGAGACTCATGTCTCGCGTCCCGCGTCTCGAAGTCCCGCGTCCTCTATGCTTATTTTATCACCAACTCATCAATGATATTCTGGCACTTGCCAACCTTCTCGATGCACCACAGCAGGTAGCGGGCATCCATGCAGATGGTGCGTTGCACCTTTTGCTCGAAGCTGAGGTCGCCGCTCATGGCTTCCCAGTTGCCGTCGAAGGCCAAACCGATGAGGTTGCCCTCGCCGTCGATGACGGGACTGCCCGAGTTGCCGCCCGTGATGTCGTTGGTGGTGATGAAGTTCACGACGAGATCGCCGTTTTCGTCGGCATAGCGGCCGTAGTCCTTCTTATAATACAGATTGCGCACGTCCTGCGGGATGTCGAACTCCCAGTTGCCAGGCACGTACTTGGCCATTACGCCGTCCATGGTGGTGTAGTAGTTGTAATTGACGGCATCGGCGGCCTTGTAAGGCTCCACGGTGCCGTAGGTCAGGCGCATGGTGAAGTTGGCATCGGGATAGAAGTTGCGGTCCTTTTGCATCTCCATCAAGCCCTTCATGTAAAGACGCTCGCCCTTGTTGCCATGGTTTTGGGCTTCTTCATAGCGGGCATAAAGGATTTGATACGAGTCGATGATGTTCATGGAAAGGGCGAAAAGCGGGTCTTTGTCCAAGGCTTTGGGCCTGCTGATCCATTTTTCCACACGAGCCTTGTCGGTGAAAACGGACTTTTCGAAGGCTTTGGCTACATAGTTAGTGAAGTCGCCGCCGTTCTCGTTACCGATTCGTGTGATTTCGCTCGGGCGAAGGTCGGCGGGGATGTTCTTGTAGAACAAAGCCAGCAGTGCGGCAGTCACGTCTTGGTCGAGGGGCATGGAGTAGTCCTTGAAGAAGGTCTCCACGGCGGGCTGCATCTTTTCGGCAGCGGCCTTGATGTCGGCTTTGTCGGCCTTCTCTTCAAACATTTGGTTGATACGCATGAACCTGCGGCTGAACGAGATGGCTTCGCCACCGTTCCAGCCAGCTTCGCGGTGATAGACAAACGACTTCTCGATTTCATCCAAGATGTCCCACTTGGCTTTGATGCCCGTGAAGATGTCGCCATATTCGGCCTTGCGCTTCGGGTCAGCGTTGCTCCAGTTCATGAAGTCTTCCTCTTGGGCCACACGCTTCTCGTAAACGTGGTTGCGCTTCAGTTGCTTCACCTGCCCGATGTAGTATTTCCAGTAATTCGAAACGCTGGCCTGCTTCGAGGCGTACTTGATGAACACCTCTTGGTCGGCATCCATGTGCTTGCGGTAGTTTTCGAGCTTGGTAGTGCGGCAGTCGATGATGGCGGGACCTTCCTCCTCGATGACGTTCTTCACAGTGTAGGAAGTCGAATAACGGTCGGTACTGCCAGGATAGCCGAGGATCATGGCATAGTCGCCGGGCTTCACGCCACCTAAGTTGATGGGCAAAAACCACTTAGACTTCATCGGGATGTTGTCTGCACTGTACTCGGCGGGGCTACCGTCGGGGGCGGTGTAGACGCGGAAGATATTGAAGTCGCCCTTGTGACGCGGCCAGGTCCAGTTGTCGGTGTCGGCGCCGTATTTGCCGATGCCCCACGGCGGACAGCACACCAAGCGCACGTCCCTATAAACCTCATACTCAAAGAGGATGAACTGGTTACCGCTGTAGAACGGCACAATCTCGATGCGCACCTTGCGGTCGCCCTTGCGGTCTTTTTCGAGCTGGCGCGAGTTCTTTCCGATGAGTTCCTCGCGCTCGGCTTCGGAGGTTTCAGCCGTCACGCCTTGCAGCACGGCTTCGGTCACATCCTCCACCTTTTTCAGGAAGGAAACGGTGAGGCCGGGATTGGGCAGTTCCTCGCCCTTGCTTTTGGCCCAAAAGCCATCGGTGAGGTAGTCGTGCTCGATGGACGAGAGTTTTTGCACATAGCTCAGTCCGCAGTGATGGTTGGTGAGCAACAGGCCTTCGGGCGAGATGATTTCGCCCGTGCAGCCGCCGCCGAATTGCACGATAGCATCCTTGATGCTCGGCTGGTTGAAGCTGAAGATTTGTTCTGCCGTGAGCTTGCAGCCCATGGCTTGCATCTCGGCGAGGTTTTGCCCGTTGAGGGCGTAAGGCAGCCACATGCCTTCGTCGGCGCGGGCCACCGT
>CAMOCK010000075.1 GCA_946610645.1 uncultured Bacteroidales bacterium | reverse complement strand
TTGAACAACAGGGCAAACAGGATGCCGACCACGAAGGCGAAAGCGGCGAACACATACCACGCGTTTGACCATCCTGCCATCAGTTCATTGAAGTTGGTCTTGCCGAGGGTGAAGTGGTTGACGACAGCCTGAGCGCAGAACGAACCAATGGTGGCACCGAGGCCATTGGTCATCATCATGAACACGCCTTGAGCGCTGCTGCGGATCTTCTCGTCGGTGTTTTGGTCGACGAAGAGCGAACCGCTGATGTTGAAGAAGTCAAAGGCCACGCCGTAGACGATCATCGAGAGGATGAACAATACGAGTCCAAAGCCCGTCGGGCCGCCAGCGCCAAGGAAGAAGAAACGCAACGCCCATGCGCCAAAGGCGATGAGCATCACCTTCTTGATGCCGAACTTCTTCAAGAAGAAGGGAATCAAGAGGATGCACAGCGTTTCAGACACTTGCGAGATGGACGACAGGAACACGTTGTTCTTCACCGCGAAGGCATTGGCGTATTCCGGCGACTGGCCGAAAGCATCCAAGAAAGGCGTGCAGAAACCGTTGGTCACTTGCAGGCACATGCCCAAGAGGAACGAGAAGATGAAGAACACGGCCATGCGTGCGTCCTTGAACAGCGCGAAGGCGCGCCGCCCGAAGGTGTCGACGAACGACTTGCTCTCCACGTTCTTGTTGACAGGGCAGTCGGGCAAAGTGAAGGAATAGACAGCCAAGATGAGTCCCCAAGCGGCACTCACAAACAGTTGCTCATAACCGTTCTTGAATCCTGTGAAGTTGACGATCCACATTGAGAGGATGAAACCGACGGTGCCGAAAACGCGGATAGGAGGGAAGGCCTTCACTGTGTCCAATCCGGCTTTGGTCAAAGCATTGTACGACACCGAGTTACCTAAAGCGATTGTCGGCATGAAGAAGGCCACACTGAGCGCATAGAAGGGGAACAACTGCCCGAAGCTGACCGCGCTGCCATATTTGTAGCCCATATAACCCGCCAAGGCCATGAAGACGGCTGCGAGGAAATGGCAGATACCCAAGAGTTTCTGTGCCGGAATCCAGCGGTCGGCCACGATGCCCATCAAAGCGGGCATGAAGAGGGAGACGATGCCTTGGATGGCGAAGAATTTCCCGATGTTGGCACCCATGCCGATCTTGCTGAGATAGATGCCCAAAGAACAGAGATAAGCTCCCCACACCGCGAAGATGAGGAAGTTCATCACGATAAGTCTGAATTTGATTGCTTTCATATTCGTTGATTTAAAATTTGAGATTCAAAGATTTAAGATTTGGAAGTTCTATTTAACTACGGATTTCACAGATTCTACTGATTGATTATCGAAAATTATGTAGCTAATGCTACGGATGGGTACGGATTGGATGTGGCGACAGGGAGGAATCCTTACCAATTTGGTGCTTGCGCCTTGAGAATTTCTGTCAATAATCCGTTTCATCTTTATAATCTGTAGTTAAACAAGAATATCATTGTTTTCGGCCATTGATTTCATCCCGGACTTGCGCCGCTTTCAGGTAGTCCTCATTGTCGATGGCCATTTGCAGCAGGTCTTCCAACTCGCGCAGGGTGAGCAGTTCGAGGTCGGGTTCGGGCTGCACCTTATTAATATTGCTGTCGTCCTCGGCATTGCTGCCGTCTTCCATGTCGTCCATGATGATGCCGGCTTCGTCCATCACGCTCTCGTAGGCATAGATTTCGCAGCCGACGCGCACGGCGATGGCGATGGCGTCTGACGGACGGGCGTCAATCATCGTGAGTTCGTCGCCTTGCTTGCAAATGAGCATGGCGTAATACACGCCGTCGCGGAAACGGTTGATTACCACTTCCATGATCTGTATGCCAAACTCGTGGGCAAACCTTAGGAAGAGGTCGTGGGTGAGCGGACGGCTGTTGGGAAGTCGCTCGATGCCCACGGCAATGGCCTGCGCCTCGTTGTTTCCAATGACGATGGGAAGGCGCAACTTCGAGTTCTTGTCGCCCAACACCAAAACGTATGCTCCCGTCGAGGACTCGCTGTATGACAAACCTATGATTTCCAATCTAACCTTGTTCATTTCTCTTCGTTTTGCGAAGGCTTGGCAACCGAAAAAACGCTAAAAAACTGATTATTAAGAGACTATTTCGGAACAACGCCTTCTTCCTTCAATCGTCAAAAGTAGGGACTTTTTCGGAAACTGACAAAAAAAGTTGCACAAATGGCAAATTCTGCAAAAAAAAATTTCGTGGCAAAATGAATTGTTCTTATTTTTGTCCGCTCAAAACAACTGTTTTCGACTCAAAACAAGTTTAACTAAATAATCTAACCTATGAGTAACAGTATTGTTTACATTGTGTTGGCGGCCTCCATCTTGGCGCTGACATTTGCTTTCATCTTCTACAAGCAGATGATGAAGGAGGACGAAGGCACCGACTTGATGAAGAAAATTGCAGCGTATGTGCGCAAGGGAGCCATGGCTTACCTGAAGCAGCAGTACAAGGTGGTGATCATCGTGTTCATCATTTTGGCTGCCATTTTCGGCCTCATGGCTTACTTCAAGTTGCAGAACGGCATCGTGTGGTTCGCTTTCCTCACAGGCGGTTTCTTCTCGGGTTTGGCGGGCTTCTTCGGCATGAAGACGGCCACCTACGCCTCGGCCCGCACCGCCAATGCCGCCCGTAAATCGTTGAACAGCGGCCTTCAGGTGGCTTTCCGATCGGGAGCCGTCATGGGTCTCGTCGTGGTGGGTCTCGCCCTGCTCGACGTCTCCTTGTGGTTCCTCGTCCTGAACGGAACGGGATTGCTTGCTGCTGTTGGTGCCGAAAACGATTTGATTACCATCACCACCACCATGCTGACCTTCGGTATGGGTGCCTCCACGCAGGCCTTGTTTGCCCGTGTGGGCGGCGGTATCTACACCAAGGCTGCCGACGTCGGTGCCGACCTTGT
>CAMOCK010000074.1 GCA_946610645.1 uncultured Bacteroidales bacterium | reverse complement strand
TTCTTCTCGAGCTTTTCACGCTCGCGCTCGATTTGCAGCTTCTCGCGCTTCGAGAGGCTCTTGTAGGCGTCGCTGGTCATCTTCTTGTCGCTGCCAGTCATCTTCTTGACGGCCTTGCGGATGGTGGCGAAGTTGGTGAGCATACCACCAGGCCAGCGCTCGGTCACATAAGGCATGCCCACTTTCTTGGCGAGGTCGGCGACCACGTCTTTGGCCTGCTTCTTGGTGGCGACGAAGAGCACTTTCTTGTTTGACTTGGCCAATTGGCAGAGTGCGTTGGCGGCCTCGTCTATCTTGGCTTGGGTCTTGTAAAGGTCTATGATGTGGATTCCGTTGCGCTCCATGAAAATATAGGGAGCCATGTTCGGGTTCCATTTTCTCTTGAGATGGCCGAAATGACAACCGGCATCCAACAGTTCTTCAAATGTTACTTTTGTCATGTGTTTTCTTTTTTGATGTTTACATTCACTGAATACAATCGCTGAGTAGTCTTGACTTTGAGAATCTCAGCAATTTGGATACTAAACAAAATCGCTTTGCTTCTGAGGGCTTAACGTTTGCTGAATTGGAACTTCTTACGGGCACCGGGCTGACCGGGTTTCTTACGCTCGACCATACGCGGGTCGCGGCGCATTAAACCTTTCGCCTTCAGGGTGGGACGATACTCGGGGTTGATTTCGCAGAGGGCGCGGCTGATGGCGAGACGCAGTGCCTCGGCCTGGCCGTTGATGCCGCCACCATCGAGATTGACCTTGATGTCGTATTGGCCGAGGGTCTCGGTCAGCATCATAGGCTGTTCAACCACATAGTGGAGGATGCTCGTCGGGAAGTACTCCTTGTAGTCGCGCTTGTTTACCGTAATGTTGCCACTGCCAGCCTTCATATAAATACGGGCAACGGCAGTCTTTCTTCTACCTAAAGCGTTGATAACTTCCATGATTAGTCTTTATTCTTAATTGTGTTGATCTTGAGTTCGATAGGCTGTTGTGCCTCGTGCTTGTGGTTGGGACCTTCATAAACGTAAAGGTTCTTGAAAATGGCGTTGCCAAGCCTGTTCTTGGGAAGCATGCCCTTGATGGCGTGCTCGAGAACGAAAGTGGGCTTGCGCTGCAGCTGCTCCTTGACGGTGCGGATGCGCTGGCCGCCAGGATAGCCGGTGTATCGCATGTAATACTTCTGGTCCATCTTGTTGCCAGTCAGGACGATCTTTTCTGCATTGATGATGATGACATTGTCACCACAATCGCTGTGGGGAGTAAAGCATGCCTTCTTTTTGCCCCGCAGAATCTGGGCAACCTGTGAGGCCAAACGGCCCAGGATTTGACCTTCAGCGTCCACGACGTACCATTTCTTGTTGGCGTTTTCCTTGCTGACGCTTACTGTTTTGTAACTTAAGTAATCCATTTTTTGTTGTTTGTTGTTTTATCCAATTTCAATAAATTACCACCTTTTTTAAGGGCGTGCAAAATTACATCTTTCTCCGATTCGCTCCAACTTTTTTTTGCATTAATTCCCTTTCGCCCGAAAATCAATGCGTTAGAACAAACCAAAGACAGTTTTGGATGAATGAACGAGGCCGCAAAAGTACGGATTTTTTGAATACCAACAATACATTAATTGATTTTTTTTGACGCAAGACACGAGACTCCGGGACGCGAGACTCTTCAAAACCTGAACCTCACCGAGGCCAAAACCTCCATCGGGCGGAGGGTATAGATGGTTTCCTGCACCGAGAAGGCTCCCGAATAATAGGAAACGTACCGCTTGCTGTTGAAAATGTTGTTCCAGCGCACCTCGAAGTCGAGCTTGGGCTGCTTGATGGAAAACTCGTAGCTGGCATCCACAAACACATAGTTTTGCCCTTGGTGGCGATAGTATTCCGCCGTAAGGCTCACGGTCTGGTTACGTTTCAGGAAGGCGAAAGCCTTGCCGAAATGCCGCCAATAGGTGATCTCGCTGCGTTTCTGGTCGTCGATGAACGAGTAGAGTCTGTTGTAATTCAGCGAATAATCCACATTGAGCCAATCCGTCACCTTAATCATTAATGAAGGCGAAAGACTATAGGACAGCGAATGTGTTTTCATCAAATTGCCATTGACCAACGAAACGCCACGCGAGTCTAAAAGGTTGCCTTTCAGTCCGATACTGGTTCGGATGGGAGAAAAGTATTTCTTCACGCTGCCGTTCAGGGTTTGGTAGAAACGGTTGTTGGGCATCGAAATGACTTGCAAGGTGCTGAGGCCGCCCTCCACTATTTCGTAGCGGTACATGTTTTCGCTGTGCGTGTGGCCGATGCCGTAGCGCAAGTCGGCGTTGAGGGAAATGAACGGCTCCTTGAATTGCACTCCGAGGCTGCCCGAAACGGTTCTTGACAACGAGAGCGGTGCCTTGCGCAACACCAAGTCCTGGTAGTCGGTGAGGAGGTAGCCGTCCATCCAAGTGTCGTAGTTCTCGATGCTGTGGCTCAAGCGGGCCGAGGCGTTGAGGGTCCAGAAGTTGCCGAGCTTGAGGCGGCTCCAAAGGCTTGGATTGAACAGCAACTTGGTCAGTTGGTCGCCGTCGGATTCGCTCTGCACCGTGACGGATTGCAGGGCCAAAGGCAAGTCCATGCCGGCACTGAAGCGGTTGCGCTTGTATTCGACCTCTGCGGTGAGGTAGGGCTTCACGTTGCGCCGCCGCACTTGTGCATCGGGGGCCATTGCGCTTTGCCAGTCGGCTTCGCCGTCGCTTAAGGTCAGTTGCGAGGCGATGTGCCGCTGCACGAAAAGGAAGCCTGCCTTGGGACGGATGGTGAACCGGCCCGCCGTGAAGATGGCACTAACGGCATGGTCGGCGAAGTATTGTCGGGTGGTGAGTTGTTGGGTGGTCTTGGAATATGGGAGACTGTCGTTGAGCAGGTTGGCGAATTGTCCTGGCTCCACTTCGAGGCGGTGGGGCGTTTGGCCATAGCCGATGTAGGAAGTGAAGTCCAACAGGCGCTTCCCAACGGGGATGATGAGGCGCAAGTCGTTGGCGACCGAAAGGGAGGGCGTTTTCAGCGTTTGGCTGACGGGCAGGCCGTTGTTCACGTCGAGGCCGAGGGCGTTGTCCCAAGCCTTGGAGAAGTTGAGTTTGTCGTCCAAATAATAGGCCTTGTCGTTGCGGTTGAGCGTGATGGTGCCAAAGAGTTGGTTGTCGCGCAGGCGGTTGTCGATTTGCTCGGTGTAGGCCAAAGTGTCGGCGGCGAGGTAAATGGTGTTGCTTTGGCCGACCGACTGTTTGCGCAAGTCGTTGAGATAATAGAGATTGACGCGCAAGGTGGTGTTTTCGCTAACGGGAAACAGCGTGTTCAAATTGATAAGGTGCGTGTGGTTGTCCAAATAACGGTTCGTGTTGAACAACGGCATACTGGCCTGCTTGATGCCCAATTCATTGCCCAACTTGGCTGGCCGCTCGCCTTGCAATTGCTGCATGGTGAGCATCCGTGTGTACATTGTCAGGTCGTCGCCCGTGTTGTTGGTGCGGTAGGCGGCCAACATCTGCACCTTGCCGGAGAAGAGCATGGGCGTGAGGTTCGCGTTCCAAAGGAAGGGCCACGCGCCCAAGCCCACCTTGGCCGTGCCGGTGAGGGCCACGTCCTTGGCCAACTTGATGTTGATGGAGGCCTGCTCGGAGCTGACGCGGTCTTCGAGCATCTTGATGGGCTGGTGGTTCTCGTACACCTCGACCGACGACACCGACTGGTGCGGCAGGTTCTTGCTGACGGCGGCGTAGCTACCGCCCATCAGGTCCATGCCTTCGACGTAGAACTTCTGGATGGGCAGGCCTTGGTAGGTGATTTTGCCGTCGTCGGCCACCTCGATGCCGGGCATCCGCTTCAGCACGTCCTCAATGCTTTTGTCTTGTTTCTGCACGAAAGAACCGACGATGTATTCCAGCGTGTCGCCTTTCTGTTCGATGCTGCGGGCGCGCACGGTGACGCCTTTCAGTTCCTGCACCTCTTCGCGAAGCGTGAAATCCACCGTCTGGCTGCGGTTGGCGATGCGTTTGGTCTGCTTCTCGAAAAAGAGCGACGAGGTGGCCACATCGAGGCTGTCGGCCTCGGCATTGACGGTGAGGCTGTAGCGACCATCGTTGTCCGAACCCGCGTATGCTACGATGACACGGCTGCCCGCCTTGTAAGCCAACAACTTGATATTGGGCAAGGTCACGCCTTCTGTGTCCTTCACCAAGCCCGTGAGCACGGTTTGCGCCGGCAGTGCATTGCCGAGCAGCAACATCAAGGCGATATGCAGCCAACGCGGTTTCATTTCCTGTCGAGTTCGATGGGGTTGTTCTTCGTGACTCCGTAATAATACAGCTTCTTTGAAGTGTCATCCGTCCCGTTGGCGGATTGAATGTAGGGTGCAGCGTTCTCCACAATGTTGGCCAAGAAATCGTCATAGACCTTGAAAAACGCCTTCTTGGTGGTTCTCACATAATCCAGGTTTTCCCATTCGATGAACATGTCTTCTGGGATTTCCGCCGAGACCATCTCGAAACGGTAATGGTCTTGCGTGTCGGCAATCTGCACGATAAGCCCAGGCAAGCCACAGAACATATATGGCCCGTCATTGTAAGGCAACTCAGGGGCAAACCAAGCCTCCCAAGTGCGACCGCCATAGTCGCAAACGGCCTTTTGTGTGAAATAGCCGTTGATGGTGGCGGTGTCTTCGGTGTATTCCCAATTCATGCAGGGGTAGTTTTCCTCGTAAAGAAACGTCCCCGTCATCAGCACATGCTCTATCATGGTGACTTTGCCCGTGGGGTGGTTCTTGAATACCCTGTACGTGTAACGGGACATGTCCTCCTGCTGCACATGAAACTCCCTTATGCCTTTATTCACCATTTCCTTTATCTTCTTACCACTCCTATACGCATTATAACTTTGGAAGAAGCTGATTTCATCGCCAATGAGCAGCATCATCCGCTCTTTGTTGGCGCGGTCCATGTGGTTGGTGTCCTCACGGTATGTGAGTTCGTACATCACCATCAGACGAGCTTGGCAAAGCGTGTCCTCGTCCTGTGCCCGCATCGGCAAAGCAAAGGCCAAAGCCACAATTAGTAATAGGAGTCTTGTTTTCATTGTGCAATTGTTTCGTGATTAACGTTGCAAATATAGAACTATTTTTTTAATTGCATTGCTTTTTCAACGCTTCAGGTATCTTCGTGGACTATAGACATTCGTCCGATTAAAATCGGCATTGCCGTTGTAGGCCACCGTCCCGTCAGGGGAGATGATGGTGAGATGCGGGAAAGTGTTGAATTCCAATTTCTTCATCACTTCCTTGGCTTCAAGAGCCATGAGCCAGTGGAAAGCATAGTCTTCCCTTGTTATTTCCTCGTAATGTTTCGAGTCGTTTTCGTTTTTGCTCTTCAAGAAGACCGCGTAGAATACCTTGTCGGGATCGTCGGCGTAGGATTCGGCAAAGGCCGAGTATTCCGGCATCATGACGTGGCAGGTGCCGCACGATGCCGACCAGAAATAAAGGACGACGGTCTTGCCCCGAAGCGACTCCAACGGGACGGTGTCGTTGTCGGGCGCGATGAAGGCGTTCTCCAATTCCAATGGCTTGCCAACGGGAATGGCGTGTTCGGAATAAACATAGCGCTGTAGGGCATAGCTTCCCCATGTTGGAATGGCCATCACGGCAATGACCGCCATCAAGCAGGCCGAAACGACGAAGACAGCATTCTTGGTCTTGCAGTTCCACGAGGCGGACAATATGCCCATCACCAGCATCAAAGCGACGGCCACAATAACGAACATGGCCAAATTGATGTAGAGATTAGCGATGAGCGTGTAGGAATAGACAGCCAAAAAGACAAGCAACGAAACCCAACGCTGGGGCTTGCTCTGGTTTTGCGCCACAATCGCGAAGGTTATCATGGGAAGTGCCACAAACAAAATGTCGTACAGCGGCTCCAGCTTTCCACGGCCTGGCAAGAATCCAAGCGATGACAGGGCAAACACCGCACCAACAAAGGATTTGATGACATTTCGGCCTTTCTTGATTCTTGAAAGCGCCCAAACTGCAAGGAAAGGCACGAAGAATAAAAGAAGAAAAGAAAAATCCCTGCGAAAATAGTTTTCCCTCAATACGCCTTCAACGACAACTCCGGCGACCCACAGCGTCCCCAACAGCACAGGCACAATCCAGCGTTTTGCCCTGTCAGCCTCAACGAAGGCAATGCCAGAGAATAGGCCAAAAGCGAGCGACAGGTTCATCATTATACTATACGACCGCTGTTCGCCACGGAAAGCGCACAAAAGATACATTACGACTACATAGATGCCGACAATGGCGTAGAGGGTGCTGAGCAGCCTTTTTTTGCGATGGCTGTTTTTGTTCATTTGCTATGTCATTTTGGTTTTGTAATCCGTTCATTTTTCCCCTCATTGGCTTCCCAACAAAGCCTTTCGTGGCAAAGATACTAACTTTTTCCTGAGTTGCAATCTTTTGGGGCGTTTTTTTTCATTTCCTGTCGAGTTCGATGGGGTTGTTATTGGCCTTCATCCCGTAATAGATGTTTTTCTGCGCTTCGGTGCTTGTCCGCTCGTCGAAATTGCGCATCACGCTTTCGGCGCTCTGGTCTATCACCTTGAACAAGCCTTTTTTCGTCGTTTTCACCGTTTCCTTGTTCTCCCATTTGATGGTGGTCCCCTCCTCTGGCACTTCGATGGATTGGAAAAAGAAACGGTAGTCTCGCCGTGCATCAATCATATTGAGGATAAGCCCAGGCAATCCGCAAAACTTGTAAGGCCCGTCATTGAAGGGCAATTCCTCGGTGAACCATGCTTCCCAAGTGCGTCCGCCATATTCGCATACGGCCTTTTGCGCCAAATAACCCTCAATGCGCATGGTGTCTTCCAAGATTTCCCAATTGAAATTGGGGATGTCTTCTGCATATTCGAAATAGCCTGTGAAAGGTACATACTCCATAACTGTAATTCGACCTTTTGGGTGATTCTTATAGATGCGATAACTAATATTGGATGTTGTTTCTTGCACCATCCTTTCGTACTCTATGGCACTGGCATCGTGATTCGACATTTGGAACTCTCTGTACCGATAGTAGCCCAAGCTCTGAAAACTACTAGTTTCATTGCCAATAAGTAAAATCATGTTCTCCTGTTTGCCAATTTTGGGTGTCGTGCTGTCGTTCCGCCATGTGAGTTTGTAATTAACCATCAGTTTTGCTTTATCTAGAACTTCGTAATTGTTGCTTTCTTGGGAAAATATAGGAAAACATAACCATAACAGCATTAGTCCCAATATCGTTTTTCGAATTTTATTTGTCTTCATTTTTAAGTGATTTTCAAAATCAAAAAAGTTAACTTCTTGTGTTCTATGTTTGGGAAAGATTGAAGAGGGTGTGTCCAAAAACGGGCACATCCTCTTCAAAAAAAGTTCAGCGTATTATCCTAAAGCGTTCATCAATCCAAAGCTATCAGGTTTTCAGGGCAATTGAAAGCATACGTTGCCCAATATGTCTCTTCGCTGTCACAAAAGACATATCTACAACTACCATCGGGACAACAGATAGTAGCTGTACCAGGATACTCCTTTGGAGGTTCCGCCTTCGCCTGCTTCGGCGCGCCAAAAGTGAAAAGTCCCAAGAAAGACAGGACGAACATGGATTTTCTAAAAAGATTCTTCATTATTCTATCGATTTTGTTTGTTTCTACTTCTTGTTGTTTTGGCCATTTTGCGCTTCCCGTGCTGCATGGTGCATGGCCTTGCGGCGCAGGGGCGGCTCGCTTGGCCGCCGCCATGTGTGTTGTGTCGCGTCCCCGCAAGCGGCAAGCGCTTCCATTGCGGGGATAAGGTTTGGATGAACTTGTTCTTGCCAAGCCACCATAGGCCTCCGAAGAGCACAATACCGCACTTTGCCCAAATATTCAGAGAACGCTTTAGCAATCCGCATGACCTTGTATGACTTGTCTTTTTCATCAGGAATCAGATACTTTTCGGCTGCAAATATACGGTAATTTTTGAATCGGCAATGAATATCAATGTATATTTTTTGATTTACGATAATTATTTTCATTATTTTATCAAGTTTACAAAAACGCTTCCGTTTATTGTCGCAAAGATAATAACTATTATTCAATTCACAAAATGGGTTTTGCGGTTTTCTCTAAATTGTGTACCTTTGCGCCAAAATTCAAGTCAATGTCCATCGAAATCAACCATATCACCAAGCAATACGGCGAGCAACTCGCCCTCAATGATGTAACGCTCTATATTAATAAAGGTATCGTCGGCCTGCTCGGGCCCAACGGCGCGGGCAAATCGACACTGATGAAAATCATCACCTGTTTCATCCCGCCCACCTCGGGTACGGTGAGCGTGGAAGGCCACGACGTCATGGACGACCCGATGGCCGTCAAGCGCATCGTGGGCTACCTGCCCGAGCACAACCCGCTCTACTTGGACATGTACGTCCGCGAATATCTTGAGTTCGTGGCCGGCGTGCACCAGCTGAAAGGCGAAGCCGCCCACAAGCGCATCGAGGCGATGATTGACGAGACGGGCCTCGGCATAGAGGCGCACAAGAAAATCGGAGCCCTCTCGAAGGGCTACCGCCAGCGCGTGGGCCTGGCCCAAGCCATGATGCACGACCCGCAGGTGCTCATCCTCGACGAACCCACCTCCGGCCTCGACCCCAACCAACTCATCGACATCCGCAACCTCATCAGCAGCCTCGGCAAGGAGAAGACCGTGCTGCTCAGCACCCACATCATGCAGGAGGTGGAAGCCATTTGCGAGCGGGCCATCATCATCAACAAAGGCGTGGTGGTGGCCGACGACAAGATCGAAAACCTGAAACAGGAGAACGCGGCCAGCAACGTGGTCGTCGTGGAGTTTGAAAGCGAGGTGAGCGAAGACCTCTTGCAGGGCATCCCAATGGTGAGCAAGGTGCAGCAAGTGAAGGCCAACCATTGGATTATCGAGCCACAGGGTGATGCCGACATCCGCGCCAACCTGATGCGCTGGTCGGTGGAACGCGGCCTTATCATCAAGACCTTGCAGAAGGAGGACTTGAGCATTGAGGAGGCGTTCCAGAAGCTGACGAAATAATTTTTTGACGCGGCGTGCCGCGTCAAAAAATTATTCGTACATTTGCAGCCTCTATCGTGGAAAGATTTGATTTGATTGCAACCACAAGAAAAAATGCTAAAACAATGCTTTTTCCTTCCCTTTCATTTCGGACTTCCCACACAAATTTATTATTAACTAACTAATAAACAATTTGTTATGGGTTATTATTTCACTTCAGAATCCGTTTCCGAAGGTCATCCCGACAAGGTATGCGACCAGATTTCGGATGCCGTTTTGGACGAGATTCTTCGTTACGACCCCACCTCGAAGGTGGCATGTGAAACTTTAGTTACCACCGGCCTCGTCGTGGTGGCGGGCGAAATCCGCACCAACGCCTACGTCGAGATTCAGGACATCACGCGCCGCGTCATCGACCGCATCGGCTACAACAAGTCGGAGTATCAGTTCGACGCACAGTCGTGTGGCGTGTTGTCGGCTTTGCATGGCCAGTCGAACGACATTTTCCAAGGCGTGAAACGCGAAGCCGACGAAAACCAAGGCGCCGGCGACCAAGGCATGATGTTCGGTTTTGCCTGCAAGGAGACCGAGAACTACATGCCGCTGACCATCGACCTTTCGCACCGCCTCCTGCACGAATTGTCCGCCATCCGTCGCGAAGGCCGACAGATGAAGTATCTCCGCCCTGATGCCAAGTCGCAGGTGACGGTGGAATACGCCGAGGGATGGAAACCGCTGCGCATCGACACCATCGTCATCAGCACGCAACACGACGAGTTTGACAAAGACGACATCATGCTGAAAAAAATCGAGGACGACGTGCGCAACATCCTCATTCCGAGGGTGAAGAAGCAACTTCCCGCCCGCCTAAAGAAACTCTTTGGCGACGACATGAAGCTTTATGTGAACCCGACGGGCAAGTTCGTCATAGGCGGACCTCACGGCGACTCGGGCTTGACGGGCCGCAAGATTATCGTCGATACCTACGGCGGTCGCGGTGCCCATGGCGGCGGCGCATTCTCGGGCAAGGACAGCTCGAAAGTCGATCGTTCGGCGGCCTACGCCGCTCGTCATATTGCCAAGAACCTCGTGGCTGCTGGCGTTTGCGACCAAGCCCTGGTGCAGATAGCCTACGCCATCGGCAAAGCCGAGCCAGTGGGTTTCTACGTCAATACTGAAGGCACCTCGCACGTCAAGATGAGCGATGCGGAGATTGCATTGAAAGTCAAGGAATTGGTTGATTTAAGGCCTTACTTCATCGTGAAGCGTTTCGGCCTCACCAACCCAATTTTCGAGGAAACGGCCTCCTACGGCCACTTCGGTCGCAAGCCCGAAACGCGTAAAGTGGAAGTGTTCTACGAAGACAAGGACACCTTCCGCGAAGTCGGCAAGGTTTACAAAAACGTGGAATTCTTCGGTTGGGAGAAGCTTGACTTGGTGGAACAACTGAAAAAGGTTTTCGGTTGCTAACTGAAAGGAAATCAGAGGTTTGAAACAGAAGCCCTCGTCAGTGCGTCGTGTATCTGCATGACCTGCTGCATGAGGGCTTCGTTGTCATCGTCATGGTCGTGATGGATGACAAAATCGGCCAAGGCGCATTTCTTTTTGTCGGACCATTGCTTTTTCATGCGCTCGCGTACGCTTGCCTCGCTGCAGTTGTCGCGGATCATGACGCGGCGTAATCTTGTTTTTGTTGAAGCCGAAACCATGATGAGGGCATCAAAGCGACAGGCAAGGTGTTTTTCTAAGACGATGGCCGATTCATAAAGGACATAAGGCGAGTTTTGCTGTTCGGCCCATACGTCGAACCAGGCGTTGAGGGCAGGGTAGAGGATGCGTTCCACATCGCGCATGGCCTTTTTGTCGTTGAAGATGAGGCTGGAAAGAAGCTGCTTGTTTATCTCGTTGTCGGAAAGATAAATCGCTTTCCCGAAGCGTTTTTCCATGGCTTCACGCACATCGTCACGATAGTAAAGCCGTTTGGCTTCCGGGTCGCTGTAAAAAACGGGGATGTCGAGTTTTTCGAACAGCGCACAAACCCACGACTTGCCGCTGCCGATGTTTCCGGTGATGGCCACTTTTTTCATTGCACGATGATATATTCCGCTTTTTCGGGAGCGGTTCCCAGCACTTGGATATGTTGCGGCCAAGAGACGAGATGAAGGTCCAGCAAAGGTTGTCGGTCCTTGAGTTGCTTCATGTCGGGTTCGGCGCGAAAATTTTCGGGCACCATGGATGCGTAGTCTTTGATGGCTACGAGGCATTTCACGGTCATTGTCTCTGGGAAGAGTCGCAGTTTCAGGCTGTCGGGTGTGCTGATGGGCACTTGGATGTCGGTTTCGGTGAACTTTGCCACTTCAACGCTGACTTTCACGGCGGTGGTGTTCGATTGGATCTTGCCTTCGTTCAGGTCCAATGCCACAGTTTCGGTGAAGCTCTCTTCAACATTGCTTTTGGTGAGCAATAGGGTAGGCACCGATTTCAGTGTGTCGATGATTTCCTCTGGGCCATAAACGGTGATGGAAGAAGGGTCGAAGATGGGGATTCCATACACATCGTATTGCCTCTGTGTCTTGATATCGGATCGCAGTCGTACGGGTACCACTTTCGACTTCAGCGGTTCCATGTTGAAATAGATTTTGGCATCGTTCATGGTGATGTCGGATGCGTTGATGTCGAGGAGGCTGGCAATTCTTTCGGCCACATATTGGCTGCTGAATGAATAGGTGTTGCCGTTTTCGAGGCGGTAAGATACCTCGCTCAACGGTATGTACACCTTGCGTTTCGCGTCGCGTATCATGCTGTATTTCAGCATGTGGAAGCCGTCGATGTCCATCGAAAGCTTTGTTGTTTGCTCTGGTGATGCCATCCATCTCTCGGCGGGCACATCCTTCAAAACCACGCGGAACACGGTCTGCGTGGTGTAGTTTTTCGACAGTTTGATGAGCAGCCACAATGCTGTCGAAAGGACAAGAAACACCAGAAAGGTGAGGATGGGCCGCTTGTTCTTGCTCATGGCTTAGGCTTGGCCCACACGGGTGCCGTTTTGGACGAGAGCCGTCTTTTCAACTTCGACTTCCATGTTGGGAGCAAGCGAAATCATGACGGTGGTGTCCTTCACTTCGGTCACTTTGCCGTGGAAACCGCCGATGGTGACCACTTTGTCGCCTTTTTGCAGTCCATCGCGGAACTTCTGCTCTTCTTTGGCTTTCTTCGACTGTGGACGGATGAAGAACAGCCAGAAAACGACGATGAGAAGTAGAATGAAGACAAGGCTCGTCCATGATGAGCCGGGTTGTGCTTGGCCTTCGGCCTGTAAAAGAATGAATAAGTTGTTCATATTCTTGGATTTAAGATTTAAGATTTAAGATTTCAAGATTTCAACTCCCAACTGCAAACTAATACTGATCAGGGGTTTGTACGGTTCCTTTTAGGCGGAGTGTGGTTTGGCTGGGATTGGTATTGGCCACCACTGTGAGCGAGCGGGTTTGGAGACCATGGTGCCCTTTGCTATTGTAACTTGCCTTGATGTATCCGTCCTTGCCTGGGTTGATGGGTTCGCGCGAGAAGTCGGCCACGGTGCATCCGCAGCTGGTGTTCACGTTGCTGATGAGCAAGGGTGCGCTGCCCGTGTTGGTGAAGTGGAAGGAATAGGTCACCACCTCGCCTTGGAGCAAAGTGCCGAAGTTGTGTTCCGTCTTGTCGAAAGTGATGGCGGGCTCTTTGCCGGAAGGTTGCGAGGCCGATTTCGGGTTGGTCACTAAATCGGTGGAGAGTTTGCCATTGTCATTTCTGCCGTTGCAAGCGGCGAGTAAGAGCAATGCACTAAGAGAAAGGATAAGTAGATGTTTCATTTTCAAAAGACTAGTTTCTGTGTGCTTTGACTATGGCCACCGAGCCTTGGTATGTGGCGTCCTGTTTCAGGCCGTGGCATTTCAGGACATAGAAATAGGTGCCGTCTGGCAGGTTGCCACCGTCCCAATCGTTTTTGTAATCCTTTGAGTGATAGACGATTCGTCCCCAACGATTGAAAATGGTGAGATCTGAGGATTCGTAAAAACGGTTCAGAGGCTCGTAGTTCTGGTACTCGTATTCCGTGTCGAAAGAGCTTCTTGGTGTATTTCCCGATCCTGAGTCGCTTCCATTGTCGGGCGAGATGATGAAATAGTCGTTGATGCCGTCGCCGTTGGGAGTGAACACATTGGGGATTTTAAGCTTCACAGGCTCCACCTTGATGGTCTTGAAATAAGAGGTGTCGCAACTCTGCGGATTATAGACCTTCAGTTCGGTGGTGTAGTCGCCCGTTTCCACATAAGTGAAGCGAGGTGTTTCCTCGGTGGAGGTGATGTTGTAGGCACTGTTCAGAATCCAATAGAAGTTGTTGATGCTCAACGTATCTGCCGAAAGATTCTCGAATGAATAGGTGACGTGCGGGTTTTGTAGGTAAACCGTGTCGCCAGGGTCTGAACTGATTTCCACAACGGGATTGGGATAGGCCTTCAGACTGACGCTGTCCCATTGTGCGCAGCCGCGGCCATCGGTGATCTTGATTTTGTAGAATCGGTAGGCGTCGAGGCCGATGGCCCACGAATCGTCGCCGGGCGCGATGTGCAACGGACTGACATTCCATTGGTAAACAAAAGGCGGCTGATACACTGCACCGATACTATCGACGGAGGCAATCACTTGCGCGTTGCGTCCGTTCTCCTCTCGGTTGTTGCTGCAGGTGAGCTTCACTTGGCGGAACTTGACTTGAAAACGCGGCATTACTTGCACTGTAATCGAAGGGTTGCAAACTTCGATAGAATCTTGGTCGAAGAGTTTGACATCGTATGTCGTTGTTTGAAAAGGCTTTACGGTGATGCTGCTGGCCGTTTTCCCGTTAGACCACCGATAGTATGTGTAGTTGGCCGGTGCGGTGAGCGTCACCGAACTTTCGCTGCAAACGGGCATTTCGGAGCTGCATGTAATCTCGCAAGGGGCTTGCGCTTTCGCTAAATAGGAGCCAGAAAGCGCCACTAAGAGCAGCAGGGTGTGTATGATGGTTCGTTTTCTCATGCGGTTTGAAAATAATTTGCAAAAATAGGAAATTTACATTGATGAACGCAAAATAAGCCTGATTATTGTTACTTCTTTCCATTAGGAATGAGTTTTTTTCGTATCTTTGCAACTTCAAGAGAAGTTATGTAAAATCATCATAAAATGAACGCACTCAACGATTTCCAAAAAGAGATTCTGGCAGGCATCCCCGACGAGCTGCCGGAAGTGAAGCCATACGACACCACCATCAACCATGCGCCCAAGCGCAAGGACATCCTCACGAAGGCCGAGAAGAAACTCGCCATCCGCAACGCTTTGCGTTATTTCCCGGCCAAGTTCCACGCCATTTTGGCCCCTGAATTTGCCGAGGAACTGGAAAAATACGGACGCATCTACATGTACCGTTTCCGTCCGTCCTACAAGATGTATGCTCGCCCGATTGAGGAATATCCGGCCAAATGCAAGCAGGCCGCAGCCATCATGCTGATGATCCAGAACAACCTCGATCCCGCCGTGGCACAACATCCGCACGAACTGATTACCTACGGCGGCAACGGCGCGGTGTTCCAAAACTGGGCACAATACCGCCTCGTGATGCAATACCTCGCCAACATGGAAGAAGACCAAACCTTGGCCATGTACAGCGGTCACCCAATGGGACTCTTCCCGTCTCACAAAGACGCGCCGCGCGTGGTGGTCACCAACGGCATGATGATCCCGAACTACTCGAAACCCGACGACTGGGAGCGCTACAACGCCCTCGGCGTGACGCAATACGGACAGATGACCGCCGGCTCCTATATGTATATTGGGCCACAAGGCATCGTTCACGGCACGACCATCACGGTTTTGAATGCAGCCCGCAAACTGGGTTCGCAGACGTCCCGTCTGCAAACTGCGGACAAGATGTCCCCGAACCCATCGGCAACAGCTGGCAAACTGTTTGTCACGGCTGGCCTCGGTGGCATGAGCGGCGCCCAGCCCAAGGCTGGCAACATCGCCGGCGTGGTGAGCATCACCGCCGAAATCAACCCCGCTGCCACGCAGAAACGCTACGAGCAAGGCTGGGTCGATGAGGTGTACGACAACATCGAGGAGCTGTTCAAGCACGTCAATGCGAGCATCGCCATGAAGGAAGCCCGCAGTTATGCCTACCAAGGCAACGTGGTTGACCTATGGGAATATGCCGCCGAACACGACATCCACGTCGACCTCGGATCCGACCAGACCTCGCTCCACAACCCATGGGCTGGCGGTTACTATCCTGTAGGCCAGTCGTTTGAGGAATCCAAGACCATGATGGCCGAGAATCCTGAACTTTTCAAGGAGAAGGTGCAGGCCTCGTTGCGCCGACATGTGGCCGCCATCAACAAGCTGACCGCCAAAGGCATGTACTTCTTCGACTACGGCAACGCCTTCCTGCTGCAAAGCAGCCGCGCCGGTGCCGACATCCTGAAGGCCGACGGCACGTTCCGTTATCCTTCATACGTTCAGGACATCATGGGCCCAATGTGCTTCGACTATGGCTTTGGTCCTTTCCGCTGGGTGTGCGCCTCTGGCAAACCCGAGGACTTGGCCATCCCCGACGCCATCGCCTGCCATGTGTTGGAGACCATCGCTGCCACGGCTCCTGCCGAAATCCAGCAGCAGATGCGCGACAACATCCAGTGGATCCGTGGCGCACAGGCCAACCACCTCGTGGTGGGTTCGCAAGCCCGCATCCTCTACGCCGACTGCGAAGGCCGCACCAAGATCGCTGCCGAGTTCAACAAGGCCATTGCTGACGGTCGCCTGAGCGGACCCGTCGTCCTTGGTCGCGACCACCACGACGTTTCTGGCACCGACAGCCCGTTCCGCGAGACCTCCAACATTTACGACGGTTCGTCGTTCACAGCCGACATGGCTGTGCAAAACGTCATCGGCGACGGTTTCCGTGGCGCCACTTGGGTGAGTATCCACAACGGTGGCGGCGTGGGCTGGGGCGAAGTCATCAACGGTGGCTTCGGCATGGTCCTCGACGGCAGCGCCGATGCCGACCGCAGGCTCCACAGCATGTTGCACTGGGACGTGAACAACGGCATCGCCCGCCGCAACTGGGCCCGCAACGAAGGCGCCACCTTCGCCATCAAACGTGCCATGGAGGCTGAGCCTAAGCTGAAGGTCACGATGCCGAATTTGGTGGAAGACGAGATTTTGGAAAACCTATTCTAATTTGAATTGTACATTTGTAGAGACGCGCCATGGCACGTCTCTACATTTTTTTGTTCAAATTGTAACCAAATTTGGTTATTTTTATTATTTTTGCAGCCGAAAAGCAACATCGTGTACGAAAACTATCTGACATATCATCACATACCTTGCGGCGCAGTGCTCGACAGAATCAGGACGAAAGCGCATCTCACCCAACGTGAATTGGCATCACGTTCTGAGATACCCTATCAAAGAATCAACGACTTCATTGCCAATCGCAGAAGGATTTCACCTGACAACTCCCTTAAGCTCGAAAAAGCATTAGGAATTGATTATCAATGTTTTTTCTATCAGATTCAAACAAATTATGAGATTTATGTTGCCACGAGCCACCTTTCTGAACAACCACAACCCGACAAGTCAAGATTCAGGAAAGCCTTGTTTTGGGACACTGATTTTGAGTCGCTTGACTGGCAACGCAATTCGGAATGGATTATCCAAAGGGTTTTTGAATACGGTAACGAAATCGAAATCAAAGAAACCATTCGTTTTTATGGCAAAAGAAAAATTGCCAAGGTTTTAGGCGACATCAAAGACAATTGGAATTCAGAGAATAGAAACAACAATATTCAAAAGTATTTAGGTTTTGAGGTTGAGAACTAACATTGAATGGGTTTCCAGAGGCTTTCCACGCTCAATGATTATACAGAAATACGCTGTTTGAAAGGCAAATACTGGGAATTTGTATCGGAGGATTTGATGGAGCAGATTCCAATTTTGGAGAAGATGGAGAAAACCGACTAAACACAGAGGACGCGACGCTCATGCCGCGCCCTCTTTTTGGCTTTTCTTTGTTTCGCATCATTCTCTGCGGAGAACAATATCAACAGTACCTTCCCAAGTGTTGAAGATGGTGTCGAAAACGGCATACCCTGTGGTCGTAAAGACGAACCCATTAGTGCGGCCTCCAAATAGGGATGGATCATAACAGGCAGCATCCGAAATAGTAGCCATACCTTCGGCATCCGTATAGGTATAACGTACCCCATTCATAATGAGGTCTCCATCAAAACCGTCACGTTCTTCGGCTTTCACGCTCACATTAGACAACGCTTGGCCGTTTTCATTCGTCACACGAAAAGTCACAGGCGCTCTTTTAATGAACAAATCTCCATAAACATCGCGTTTACAACCAGATATGGTCATCAGCATCATTGCGGCCATAAATGCTAAAGTCATTTTTCTCATTTTCTTATCCCTAAATCCGTGACGGGAGCAACCTTTAATTATCAAAGAATCAATTCTACGGCAGCAAAGATACAACTTTTTGGGTTGGACAAGCATTGCAAAGTGTTTTTTTGTAATTTTGCGCCTATGGAACTAACGGCAAACGACAGAAAACGAGTCCCAAGCGAAGAAACAAGTTTCGTAGAGGACATCAAACAGATTGTAAGCACAGCCAAAACACAGGCATATCGTGCGGTTAACATGATGCAAGTGGCCAGTAACTGGCTATTGGGCTGGCGCATTGTGGAGCAAATGCAACAGGGGAAAGAACGAGCCGATTATGGCACCTATGTGATAAAACTGGCTTCCGAGGTTTTGACTTCAGAATTCGGTGAGGGTTATTCCATTCCGACATTAAAGTTTTACAGGCAATTTTATCTGTGTTTCAAAGAATTACCAATTGGCTCCACAGTGTGGAGCGAATCTGAAAGCCAGATTGGCTCCACGGCGTGGAGCCAATCTACAGCCTTGATTGGCCAGACTGCGTCCGACCTATTAATAAAAATCGGGCAGACGCTGCCTGCCCAACTGACGTGGTCGCATTTCAAACGCTTGCTTCGTGTTGACGACGAAAAAGCCCGCCTTTGGTACATGCACGAGGCCGCAACACAACAATGGAGTTACCGCACCCTCGACCGCAACATCAACTCCCAATATTATCATCGTCTGCTACAGACTCCAGATGAGCTAAAGCATGAAGTAATCGACGAAATGAAGGCCAAGACTGCCGACTACCAAAAAGATAAAAACGCCTTCATCAAAAACCCTATTGTGGCGGAATTTCTCGGTTTGTCACGAAACACGGCATTCAGCGAAACAAAATTGGAGACCGCCATCATCGACCACCTGCAAAAATTCATCATGGAATTGGGAAAAGGCTACGCTTTTGTGGGCCGTCAGCAACTCGTTCGCACGGATTTGAAAGATTACTACATCGACTTGGTTTTCTACAACTACATTTTGAAATGCTTCCTCCTTGTTGACCTGAAGACAACAGAAATAACACACCAAGACATTGGCCAAATGGACATGTATATTCGGATGTACGACGAACTCAAATGTACTGAAGGCGACAATCCGACCATCGGTTTGTTGCTCTGTGCCGAAACCAGCAAAGATTTGGCAAGATACAGTATCCTAAAGGACAATCAGCAACTGTTTGCCGCCAAATATCTGACCTATCTTCCCGACAAAGAGCAACTGCTGCTTGAAATCGAACGGCAAAAGGAAATCTTCGCCTTGCAAGAAGGAAAACTATCCAAATAAAATCGTACCTTTGCAGCCCCAAATAAATTAAGGTATAAAAAACACTAGATATGAGCAAGAAAGAAGTAAAATTCAGCCTGGTTTACCGCGACATGTGGCAGTCGTCAGGCAAGTATGTGCCACGAAAGGACCAATTAGAGCAAATCGCCCCCTTGATCATTGACATGGGCTGCTTCGACCGCGTTGAGACCAACGGCGGCGCAGCCGAGCAGGTCAACCTGCTTTACGGCGAGAACCCGAATCCGTCAGTGCGTGCCTTCACGGCAGCATTGCACAAGGGCGGCATCGAGTGCCACATGCTCGACCGCGCCCTCAACGCATTGAGGATGAACCCCGTGCCCGCCGACGTGCGCCAATTGATGTATAAGGTGAAGAAAGCCCAAGGCGTCGACATCACCCGTATCTTCTGCGGCCTCAACGACGTGCGCAACATCATCCCGTCCATCAAATGGGCCAACGAGGCTGGCATGATCTCGCAAGCCGCCATGAGCATCACCCACTCGCAGGTGCA
>CAMOCK010000073.1 GCA_946610645.1 uncultured Bacteroidales bacterium | reverse complement strand
CGAGGCATTCATCTTGTCGGGGTTGTCGTAGTGCTTGGTGACTTGTTCGGCATAAGGCGCCATGCCGTCTTTGTCCAAGAAGTTGACCTTGTTGCGATTGCCGACAAGGAAATCAACGTCGGCTTCCGCGGCGAGGTACATCCTGAAGGATTCAAGGCCTGAATCGAAATAATAACGCAACTCGAGCGGGATGCCAAGGTAGTGTGAGTGCTGCTCGATGCCTTTCACGCGGAGGTATTCCAAGGCTTCGTCGTTTTCGACCTCGAAATAGTACCATTCTTTGTCGATATAGTCCGCCGTATGGTATTCTTCGATGGCTTGCTTGTAACCGATGCGTTTGTAGTTGAAGCCATATTGCAGGCCTGTTCGGAATGCCCAGTGGTAATTCGGGCTGACAATCTCATAACGCGCCGAGGCTTGGTAGGTGCGCATGTGGCTGTCCACATTAATATAGGCTCCCCATCCGCCCGTCGGTCTGAAGGGTTCAAGGTTGGGGGAGAGGTGGGAGACGAATTTCGGCCCCGCTTCAACATAGAAATTGTGGTGCCATTGACTTGGCGATTCGGTTTCTTGCGCCGTCGCCGCCTTGCCCGCAAAGAGTAGCAGGCACGAACAAATGAAAAGTCGTTTACGCATAATTTTGTTGTTTGGGTTTTGTTGGCGCAAAACTACGACTTTTCTCCACGGCAAAACCGTTTTGTCAAGGGCTTACAAACTTTTTGAAAATTAAAAAGTTGATGATTAGGTAATTATATTTTTCTTTTACAAACTTTTTCGTATGGGCTACAATCGCAAAATCAGCGTTTGTCGCCCGCATTCCAGTCGATTTGCTTGTATTCCGTGTTGTAGCCTGTGCCGCTTTGGTTGACCTGATAGTCGGTGTCGGCAAGCAAGGCTTCCTGCGCCTGCTGTTGCGAGTTGGCCTGATGCTTGTTGATGTATTTCAACCCCAACCTCCAGAGCTTGATGTCGGCCCAGAGGAAGGCGATGTAGATGATTCCTCCGACATAGACGGGCAAGACACTGGTAACCATCAGCATCCAGTCGAACAGGCCGTGGGCGAGCATGGCAAGGAGCAACCCCGAAACCATATGGATGAAACGTTTTTTGGGTTGGAACTTGGCCAACGAAAGGAAATAGCCCATCACCACGCCAAAGAGGAAATGGGCCGGCACGGAGAGCAACGCCCTCACGATGCTGGTGCCAACGCCGCTGCCTATCGACTCGGAGGCCGCGCCGAAGACGTACATGATGTTCTCGACGCACGCAAAGCCCAAGCCGATGAACGAGGCGTAGACAATGCCATCGAAATACTCGTCGAAATTCCTGTCGCGCCAAATGAGAATCATGAAAATGAGGAACTTGGAGAACTCTTCGGGGATGCCGGCTTCCCAAAACGCGTTGTAAAACACGGTGTTGGAAACCCATAGGCGGTTGATGATGCCGACGATAAGGATGTCCAAGGGAATGGCGATGATGCCTCCGATGAAGGCCTTGGCCAACGACTTGACGGGTTCTTTTTGGTATTTGTCCTGACGGTAAATGTAAATCATCAACACCACGACGGGCAGGACGGATAGGGCGAGTAGGAGAATGCTCATGGGTGAATGGATTAACTTTTTGCAAAAATAGGGAATTTGTCCGTGAAAAAAGCCTATCTTTGCGGAAAATTTTCGTATATGCAAGAAATGATCCTCATCCTCGACTTCGGCTCGCAAGTCACCCAACTCATCGGGCGTCGCCTTCGCGAACTGAACGTCTATTGCGAAATCCATCCTTTTAACAAGATCCCGGCCATTGGGCCAAACGTCAAAGGCGTGATTCTCAGCGGAAGTCCGTTCTCGGTGCGCGACGAGCGTGCGCCCATCGCCGACTTGTCAAACATCAAAGGGAAGCTGCCCTTGCTCGGCATCTGCTATGGGGCGCAGTTCATCTCGCACCGTTTTGGCGGCGAGGTCAACGGTTCCATCGCCCGCGAATACGGCCGCGCCATGCTGACTGTGGTGGACGGACAATGCCCGCTCTTCAAGGGCGTGAGCACGTCTTCGCAAGTGTGGATGAGCCACGGCGACACGATCGCAAAACTGCCCGCCAACGCCAGAATCATCGCCTCGACCGACGATGTGGAGAACGCCGCCTACAAGATTGACGGCGAGGAAACCTACGCGGTGCAGTTCCACCCCGAAGTGTTCCACACCAAGGAAGGACCCCAGATGTTGGCCAACTTCGCCCTCGGCATCTGTGGCTGCAAGGGCGATTGGACACCCGACTCGTTCATCGACAACACGGTGGCAAGCCTGAAACAACAGTTGGGCGACGACAAGGTCATCCTCGGACTTTCGGGCGGCGTGGACAGCACCGTGGCCGCCGTTTTGCTGAATAAGGCGATAGGGAAGAACCTCACCTGCATCTTCGTCGACAACGGCCTCTTGCGCAAAAACGAGTTTGAGGAAGTGCTCGAATCGTATAAGGAAATGGGCTTGAATGTGATAGGTGTCCATTCTGGCCATTTGTTCCTCGAAAAACTGAAAGGCGTCACCGACCCCGAAGCCAAGCGCAAAGCCATTGGAACGACTTTCATCGACGTGTTTGACGCTGAGGCACAAAAAATCGAGGGCGCACGCTGGTTGGCGCAAGGCACCATCTATCCCGATGTCATCGAGAGCGTGAGCGTCAACGGGCCGAGCTGCAAGATCAAGTCGCACCACAACGTGGGCGGCCTGCCCGAAAAAATGAATTTGAAAATTGTGGAGCCGCTGCGCTCCTTGTTCAAGGACGAGGTGCGCCGCGTGGGTCGCGCCTTGGGCATCAAGCGCGAGCTGATAGGCCGCCATCCTTTCCCCGGGCCGAGCCTCGGCATCCGCATCTTGGGCGAAGTGACCGAAGAAAAACTCCGCATCCTCCGCGATGCCGACGACATCTTCATCAAAGGCTTGCGCAATTGGCCTTGTGAGCTGCCCAGTGCTTCGTATCCCAACGAAATGGCCGACAATTTGTATGACAGCATTTGGCAGGCGGGCACAATGCTGCTGCCCGTGAAGTCGGTCGGCGTGATGGGCGACGAAAGGAGCTACGAATACACCATCGCCCTCCGCGCAGTGATTTCCACCGACGGCATGACCGCCGACTGGGTGCATCTGCCTTACGACTTCATGGCGAAGGTTTCAAACGATATTATTAATAAGGTGAAGGGCGTGAATCGCGTGTGTTACGACATTTCGTCGAAACCGCCTGCGACCATAGAATGGGAGTAATAGATTATGTGTAAATTAACGAAGATATTTTTTTTCTTTTTGTTGTCGCTTTCCTTGGCTTGCAATTTGACGGCCCAAGTGTCGGTTGAACGCTCCACAGAGATTGTCACGATAAGCGGGAAAGAGTTTTATATGCATCGTGTGCTGCACGGGCAGACGCTTTACGGTATTTCCCATGCCTATAATGTGAGCGTGGAAGAGATTGAAAGACTGAATCCTGAGGTAAAAGACGGGCTGAGGTCGGGTAGTATCATAGGCATTCCTGTGAAGAAAAATGAGGCTGTTTTGACTTCGGAAAATGTTGAGAAACAAAAGGTTGTACCGGTTTCTGAGAAAGAGCCTGCAACCCAAACCGTTGAGCGACCTCGACCCAACCCGAAAGAACCCGAATCCAAAATGACGGTAGGCGGCACTTATGTGGTCCAGCAAGGCGAAAGCCTGTACGACATCGCCAAGAAGTTCGGCATTGATTTGGCTGACTTCAAGGCGATTAACCCTGGCCTTTCCAACGAGCCTGCCGCCGGAACCTCGATTATGGTGCCCAACATTGTGAACGAAAACGACTATATAGTTCATAAGGTGGAATTGAACGAGCGGACTACCTCAATGCTGAAGCGTTGGGGTGTGTCCGAAGATGAGTTTAGGGAGAAAAATATTTCCGTGGGCTCTCATGTGTTTGTAAACCAAGTGGTTCTGATACCCATAGAAAAGGTGGTAGTGGCTTCGTCGCAACAAGAAGAAGAACCTCAAACCGATGAGGAAGATCAACAAGGTTCAGAACAGGATAATATAGCCTTGATTGACGAAGAAATAACAGAAACACCGCAGTGTAATATCCTGGAAGAAAATGCTTTGCAAACCTATAAGGTGGTCCTGATGGTGCCTTTGTACCTAGGCGACATGGGCCGGCTTGACGTGGGGAAGGAAGGCGTGGCGAAGGCCATGAAATCGCGGGCGATGTTGTTTTTGAACTTCTATGAAGGCTTTATGATGGCTGTTGATCGCTTAGTGGAAAAAGAAGGCCTCAAACTCGAACTGACGGTGATGGATGTCACCGACGATGCCAATACCGCTATAGAAGCTGTCGGCCAGATGGACCATATTAGCCCCGACCTCATCGTGGGACCGTTTTTCGCCAACAGTTTCGTAGAAGTGGAAAACTATGCCAAAGGAAAAGGCATCATCGTGGTCAATCCCATGTCGGTTCGCGAAAGCATCTTAGAAGGCAACCCCAATGTGGTCAAGGTGAAACCCGGAATGATGGGACAGATTCTGGACTTGTCGAAACTCATCAAAAATCATTACAGCGATGCCAATGTATTCATTGTCAGCAAAGAAAATGATGCAGATACGCTTTTTTTGAATGTCATGGAACGTCGGCTGAACCATTCGGTGAACGAGAACGTGTCGGTTAGTGGAGAGGAAATGCTCGAATATGCACGAAGCGAAAGCAAACGGATGGAGATGGGAGAGAGGCTGTCGCCTACGGTCACCGTCGAAGGTCAAGTGTATTCCACCAGCGACCTTGAGGCCAACGCAGGCACCGACATCGTTTTGGAGAACAACGTCAAACGTTATGCCTATTCGGAAATGTCGGCTCTGAAATCGCAACTCTCCGGGGTGCGCGACAATCTGATTATCGCCTATGGCGACAACAATGTTTTTGCCACACAAGTGATCAACACGCTGAAGAAAGAGGCGGATAGGAAGCCTATCACGCTCGTAGCGCTTCCCGATTGGACCAAATTCGAGAAACTGTTGGTGGGCAACCTTTTGGAAATGAATGCCATCTATCTCACCGACTGCTTCATCGACTATCGTGACCCAGAAGTGAAAGACTTCGTAAGGAGATTCAGGAGAAAATACCGCTACGACCCCCACGATTATGCTTTTGAAGGCTACGACATCGCTTACTATTTCTTGACAGCCCTGATGCGATATGGCAACGACATGATTGGCTGCCTGCCTAACCATGACATGCCCCTTTTCCACACCCGCTTCCATTTCATGGGCGCAGGAACAGGAAACGGCATGGAAAACCAGGCATGGAGCTTGTTCCAATATGACAAAGAAGCGGTGGAATTGAATCCTATCAACCCCAATAAAACGCATAATGATGAATAGGAACTTGTTTGCAATTGCTGTCATGGCGCTGCTCATGGCTTCGTGCGGCAACGGCAGCCAAAAATCTTATTGGGACAACGGAAATTTGAAGTCGGAGTTGCACTATTCCGGGGAAGAACTCGACGGAGAATGCAAGTGGTACCATTCCAACGGGCAAATGTGGCGGCAACTCACTTATCGCAATGGCAACAAGGAAGGACTTTCGCTCCGTTGGCACGAAAACGGCCAGTTGGCAGAGGAAAGCTGGTATAAGAACGACCATTTAGACAGCATCAGCCGCACCTATTCCGAAAAGGGCATTTTGGTTTCGGAGATCCATTATTCGAATGGCAAGAAAAACGGCCCTTTCAAGACTTGGTACGAGAAAGGACAACCGTTCCAGGACGGACAATACACAGAAGACATGATGGACGGCGAGTGGTTCATCTTCTACGTTGATGGCAATCTCGCCTCGAAAGCCGTTTACGACAAAGGAACCGGAAAACAGACCGGTTACGACGAAATGGGTTGCAAAATCTTGGAGGTGAACTATCTCGACAACAGGAAACATGGCAAGGAAATCCGTTACGCCCCCAATGGAGATGTTGTGCAAGAGTTTGAATATGAACATGGTAGAATGATACATCCTTTCGAATTGGAGTGAATAGATGACTTTTTGCTTAGGAAGTGAAAATATTTCGAGGTTTTTTGAAAACGTACAAATAAAAACCCTAACTTTGCAGCGAAATAAACGAAAACAACTTTCAAACAACAAAAATAAACCTTTAATAAAAGTCAAAAAATGAAAGTCAATGAAATTATGACCGCTCTGGAAGCCAAGCATCCGGGCGAAAATGAGTATCTGCAAGCAGTGCGCGAAGTGCTCGAATCAATCGAAGAAGTTTACAACCAGCACCCTGAGTTCGAAAAGGCCAAGATCGTCGAAAGACTCGTCGAGCCCGATCGTATCTTCACGTTCCGCGTGACTTGGGTTGACCGCAATGGCGAAGTTCAGACGAACCTCGGTTACCGTGTCCAGTACAACGCCGCTCTTGGCGCTTACAAAGGCGGTCTCCGCTTCCACAAAGCCGTCAACGTCTCCATGCTGAAGTTCTTGGGCTTCGAGCAAATCTTCAAGAACAGCCTCACCAACCTGCCTTTGGGCGGTGGCAAGGGCGGCTCCGACTTCGACCCCGTTGGCAAGACCGACGAGGAAATCATGCGCTTCTGCCAAGCCTTCATGTATGAGCTTTGGAGAAACATCGGTCCCGACCAAGACAGCCCTGCCGGCGACGTTGGCGTGGGTGGCCGCGAAATCGGCTACCTCTACGGTGCTTACAAGAAGTTCGCCCGCGAGCACAGCACAGGCGCTCTGACCGGCAAGAGCTACGGCTGGGGTGGTTCTCTGATCCGTCCTGAAGCCACTGGTTTCGGTGCCATCTACTATGTCGAGCGCATGGTGAAGCAAACTGGCGACAAGATGGAAGGCAAGCGCATTGCCCTCTCTGGCTTCGGTAACGTGGCTTGGGGCGCTGCCACCAAGGCTACCGAACTCGGCGCCAAGGTTGTTGCCCTGTCAGGTCCCGACGGCGTGTGCGAACTGCCCAACGGCATCGACAAGGAAATGATCGACTATATGCTTGAGATGCGTAACTCCAACCGCAACAAGGTTGAGGATATGGCCACCAAGTTCCCCGGCCAGGCTAAGTTCACCGCCGGCAAGAAGGCTTGGATT
>CAMOCK010000072.1 GCA_946610645.1 uncultured Bacteroidales bacterium | reverse complement strand
CGGAATCTTGGCATAGATGCCGCTTTCGAACAGGATGGCCTTGCCCTTGATGTCGACTTGGTCAACATCGGGACGGATTTCCAGGATCTCGTCGATGCGGAGCGGGGTCAGCGAGAGGCTGACGAGGGTGGCGATGCGGTCGCCTTCCTTCAGGTCGATCTTGCCTTTCAAGGCGTCGCCGATCTTCTCGACCTTGCCGAGGAGCATACCGCCAGAGCCAGTGCGACGGTTGCGATGCTTGCCTTGCAGCTCGACATTGAGGAACATCTCCTTCTTGATTTCTTCCATGACTTTCTCCTCGCTCGCGCCGGGACCAGCCTGTTCCTTAGCGTAGTTGTGGATGTCGGTGAACGAAGCGGAGTCCACGTTGAGGGTTTGCACATCGATGAGGATTTCATTGTCCCAAATCTCATCCATGTTGTTGTTCAGTTTGTTAGCGGGTTGCGGCAGCACGCCGACGGGTTCGATGACACGGTGAGTACCGTATTTGTTACCATGTTTTTGCATTGCTTTGTAATTTAATGATTTAAAGATTTGAAAATTTAAAGATTATAAATTTATTTTTTGTATTGCTGCTTCTAATGGCGTTGCAATCAAATCGCCGTTGGCATCATGCTCTATGATGAGTTTTATCCAACCAAGGCGCGTCCTGCTTTCTTCTATATACTTAAAACCGATATATGTTGCCTCGCCAATCGGAAGATTGTAGCATTCTTCCGAAATAGCTGATTCATACACAGTGGCTCCCACAGCTTCAAGATCGAGAATATATGGAAATTCCCTATTAGACTGGAATAAACTAAAACCATAGTAAGGACTTAACACAAAGGTATCGTCCGAATTCATCAAGTCATCTTTTTCATGTTGAACAGGAACATCCAAATTGTAGGATTCTATAAGCACGTCAGATTCAAGCAGCTTGTTGCATGTCAGTTTGTAATCAAGATATATCAAGGGAATGCTGTCGGTGGGATAAATTGTTGAGTCTACATGTGAGTAAACTTCGTTCAAGACCGTTTGTGAATGAAATCTCAATTCACCGGAATAGAGCGAAATGCTATACATGTACCTTGGATTAATAGGGTCGCTGTTAGGGTCGGCAGACGCTACTGATTTTAATGAAAAATCACAGATTCCATTTCCATTCAGATCAAAATCCTTAGAGTGGTATGACTCATCAAATCCTTCATAATAATTCCACTCTATGCTGTCGAATGTCACGACATCCATCCCTTCAATACTGCCAAAAACAATCCTATCGGTGGTCGGTTCGTTGGGGTCTTCACCTGGTTTCGGGTCTTTCCCGCATGACGGCATAATGTAAACCGTTGCCAACGCCAATGCTAACACTAAAGCCTTTTTCATTGTTGCCAGATTAAGATTCAATTATCCTTTATTAATTTATTAATTGCGTGGTTTCAACCCAAGGATTTCGCGGGCCTCGTCGGAGGTGGCAATCGGGCGACCGAGTTCGTTGGCGATGCGGACGACCTTGGCGACTAATTCACCATTAGATTGAGCGAGAACGCCCTTCGAGAGGTAGAGGTTGTCCTCGAAACCCACGCGGACGTTACCGCCCATGGCGATGGCAGCGGCGGCCATCGGGAAGGCATGACGGCCTACTCCGGTGACGGTCCAAGTGGAGCCAGCGGGGATGCCGTTGACGAGCCAGCAGAGGTTGGCGACGGTGGCGGGAGTGCAGCCGGGCACGCCCAACACGAAGTTGAACTGCATGGGAGCGCCAGGGGCCTGACCTTTCTTGGCCATGTTGAGGATGGTGTCGAGGTGACCCATCTCGAAGCATTCGTATTCAGGCTTGATGCCGCGTTCCATCATGCGTTTGCCGAAGGCACGCATGGTCGGCATGGTGTTGTCAAAAATCTCGTCGCCGAAGTTGCAGGTACCGCAGTCGAGGGTAGCCATTTCGGGCAACGGGTCGGTGTCGGTCGATTGGAGACGCTCGTCGGGAGTCATGCCGACGGCACCGCCAGTCGAAGGGATGAGGATGACGTTGGGGCACACCTTCAGGATGGCCTCTTCGCACTCTTGGAAACGGCCACGGTCTTGGGTGGGCGTGCCGTCGTCCCAGCGGACGTGCAGGTGGACGATGGCGGCACCGGCGTCGACAGCCGACTTGGCCTCGCGCACGATTTCTTCAACGGTATAAGGCACGTTGGGGTTCTGTTCCTTGGTGACTTCTGCGCCGCAGATGGCGGCAGTGATGATCAGTTTATCCATTTCGTAAATTCAAAATTTAAGATTCAAAATTCAAAGATTCGTTTAAGCCCCTCCCCCTTTTAAGGGGGTTGGGGGGATTAAATAACCACTTACTTTCTTTGGCAATCCTTAGGAGTCACGCAGGTACCCGAGGCGCGGCAAACGAGGATAGGCTCATCCAGTTCGTCGGCGGCTGAGGGCGAGATGTCGGGGCGGGCTTGGGCCACCTTGCGGGCCTCAAACATCATGTGGCGCGAGGTGTTGCCTTCGCGGTCGATCCAGCCTTCGGCTTCGATGAAGTCGCCTGCATACACAGGGGCCTTGAATTCAATCATGTCGTATGCGCAGAAGAGGCCTTCGTCGCCGTCGCGCATAATCAAGAGTTCGGTAGCCACGTCACCGAAGAGGTGAACCATGTGGGCGCCGTCAACCAAATTGCCACCGTAGTGGGCATCCTTTGCGCTCATGCGCAGTCTGATTTTTGTTCTGTATTCCATTGTTGTTGAATTGTTTATCGTTTAATTGTTGAATTGTTTATTTGACTCGGGACGCGGGACTACGGGACATGAGGCTTTTCCTCGTCTCGCGTCTCGTGTCTCGAAGTCTCGTGTCATTTTTCGACATAAATCGCATCGACATAAATACCCGAAGCATGCACGCACTCGGGCTTGATTTCGCCAACGGGGACCAGCTTCTCGGCCTCGACCACGACATAGTCGGCGGCGGTGGCCATCAGCGGGTTGAAGTTGTTGGTCGTGCCAAGGAACACCATGTTGCCGAACTCGTCGACGATGTTGGCGCGCAGGAAAGCGATGTCGGCCTTCAAGGGCTTCTCAAGGAGGTAGTCCTTGCCATCGACGTTCACGATTTGCTTGCCGTCAGCCATGATGGTGCCAAGACCCGTGGGGGTCAGCACACCGCCCAAACCTGCACCGTAGGCGCGGATGCGCTCTGCGAGGGTGCCTTGGGGAACGTATTCCACGATGAGGGTGCCTTCGTTCTTCTGGATGGCGGTCTGTTTGTTAGTGCCCGTGTGCGACACGATGGCCTTCTTCACTTGGTGGTTGCTCACCAGTTTGCCGTGGGCCACTTCGTCGTAAGCCGTGTCGTTGGCAATGATAGTGAGGTCTTTAACGCCCTTTGCGACGATGGCGTCAATGATTTGCGTAGCGCTTCCCACGCCGAGGAAGCCGCCGAACATAATCGTCATGCCGTCGTGAACCTTCTCAACGGCCTGTTCTAATGTAATCTGCTTGTTCATAATGTGTTATGATTTTGAATTTGTAATTATTACTTGCTTAAAAGTCTGCAAAGTTACTGAGATTTCCGCCATTTTCCAAACAAATAAATAATTATTTTATAAAGAGGTGGATAACCGTATTAGGTTCAAGGTTTTGCACAACAAAAAAAGCCGCCAATCACTCGGCGGCTCTTGCTTCCTTCCTTTGCAGAAATCACTTTTTCACAATCGTGAAGTTTTTGTCATCCATCGGCTCAATAGCGAATCCGGTGTTCAACGAGATTTGGGCATCGCAATGGTCTTCCGAGTAGGGTATGATAAAGTACGACCAATTATTGGCTCTGATGATGCCGTTTTTAACATCAATGGTGCCAAAATCCCCTTTTAGTTGCATAGTCTTGTAAATCACTCCAATGCTGTCGTATGCAACCAAACGTTCATTAGGGTCAAAGCCAAAATGGGTGTTATTATTTGGAATCACCAACCATGTCGATTCGGAAAAACGCGCCCTTAATTCGGCATCTTCCTTGTCACGGGTTTCAAGACGGCTTCTTTCTTTTCCAAGATACTCTGTCAAACCATAACGCGCTGATATTCTTTCTATTTCAGCATTGTCAATCGTATCTGGAATGGCTACCTCCGTTGAAATCACCTCGGGGATGGTTTTGCCTGAACGAATGTTGCTTCTCCAATCGGGAACCAACTCATCCAAAAACAGTCCGTAGGCGGGTCCAGTGAGATAGGCAAAAGAATTGCTGTAACCGTTATTATCCATTCCCTTCATAATGGCGGCTGCAACCAATCCCTTTCTAATCGTCTCATTATCATTGTCCAAAGGCAACAATTTGAAAGCCGTATATTCCGCCATTCCTTCGTGACACTCAAATTGGTTTTCGTTGCCGTTTGGGAACAACGTTTGACGATATTTGCGCACCGTCATCGCATCGTGTAGGCCTTCCGTTAGGTCTTTGGAATCATTTTGCAGCAAGTCCTT
>CAMOCK010000071.1 GCA_946610645.1 uncultured Bacteroidales bacterium | reverse complement strand
GTAAATTTTGGTACTATCTCAAAAATGTTGATTTTGTTTTTATTGATAATCAAAGAGATGCTTTGTTTGTCGAAAAATAGTTTGAAAATTATTGTAGTTTATATTATAAACTTGTTTATCTTTGCAGCGTCAATTGACATAAACATTGAACCTAAACTTTAAACATCATGGAAAACAGTAAAGAACAAAACAAGGAAATGTCGGCTCAAGAGAGCCTCGACCTGATCAGTGAGACGTTGAACAACAATCGTCGCTGCATTCTTCAAAACAGTGCAAAGCACTTCATCCTATGGGGAACGTTGCTTTTGGCGTTCTCCATCGTCATTTACGAGTTGCTGCACGTCACAAGAGACCTTCATTGGATGCTGCTGTGGTTTGCCATGCCTGTCGTGGGCTTCCCTTTGGCGCGACTCCTCGGAAAAAAAGGGACTGCCGTCCCGCAAAACGTCATCAGTAGTCAACTTCATTATATTTGGCTCGCCTACTGTGTTTTTGCGGTTGCCATCAGCATAGTCGCCATGTTTGAGATGCCGTCGTGCATCACGCTCCTCCTCGTCGCACTTCTTGGCTTTGCAGAATGTTATTCGGGACTGTTGCTGAAAAACTGGCCTATTATTATAGGTGGGTTTATCCTTGGCGTGGGCGGTGCTGTCGTGGCGATGCTGGTTAGGTCTGAAGCGAAGTTGCTTGTCTTTGCCGCTGGCGGACTTATCCTCGCCGCTACGGGTCTGATTGTCAAACGTCAATACCAATAACCATGTTCCCGAAATTAGACCCACTTCTCCATTCTGAGCTTCGGCTGGCCGTGATGTCCATCTTGGTCGGAGTAGATGAAGCCGACTTCACCTACCTCAAGAAACAGACGAGCGCCACCTCGGGAAACCTCAGCGTGCAGATCGACAAGCTCTTGGCTGCCGGATACATCACGGTGGAAAAAGGCTTCAAAGGCAAAATGCCTCGAACCACCTGCAAGATTACGGCGGCAGGTCAGGAGGCTTTCAACAAATATGTAGAATCGCTGAAAGAATACCTTTCAGCAGGCAAATAATCGAAAAAATGAAAAAGATAGTCAAAACCTTTTTATGGAGCGTGCTTATGCTTCTTTTCGGAGCAAGCGCAAGGGCGCAAGTCGACCCGCTTGAACAAGGCGCAATGTCCGTCCGAAAACTTGACGATGGACTTTATTATTTGGAATATAAAGGAGATGACGGCTTCGCCGACCTGATGGAAAATGGCGGCGGACGCAGTGCCACCGAACTGTCGGAATACGTCACGCGTTTCCTCTCAAAGGGTTTCTACAACCCAAAAGGCGGAAATCCCGCACCAGCGAAGTACGGTTGCTCTGCCATGACGGTGCATACGCCGGAAGGCAACGTCATGATGGGCCGTAACTTCGATTTCACTTCGGCGACTGGAATTGTGCTTCACACGATTCCCGACCAAGGTTATGAGACCTACACTACCTTCAACCTCGATTTCTTCGGTTTCGGGGACGGGTGGGTTCCAGAAGGTTTCAAGAATCAGTATTTAGCACTTTCCACACTGTTTTTCGCCTTGGACGGCATCAACGAAAAAGGATTGGCCGTCGCAGACTTGATGGCAGGTGACACCGCTCAAACTCATCAGGATAGTGGGATGCCTGCCCTAACCACCACTTCGGCCATCTGCTATCTTCTTAAAAATGCCGCCACGGTAGATGAAGCCTTGGAACTGCTTCGAGGAATCGATATGAACTCGGACATCGGTGCCGCTCACCATTATGCTATTTCCGATGCCACTGGCCGGAGTGTCGTGGTCGAGTATGTTGACAACCAGATGGAGGTCGTTGAATCAGCTGCCGTTGCCAATCACTACTTGTGTGCGTCAAAGCTGAACGTTGGCCTGATAGAAGGAGATCGCAGATATGAATTCTTGTGCAGCCAGTTCGATGCCACTGGAGGCGTGTTGGATAAACAGCAACTCACCCAAGCGATGGCTTCCGTTTCTTTGCCGCCTATGGAAGGTAGGCACATGGGTACAGCTTGGACCCTTGTAATGGACTTGACCAGCCCTGCCGTAACCTATTACTCACGTCGTCATTTCGACAAGCCGCTATACTTTGAATTTGTTCGCAAGGGCGAAAGGTGAAAGCCTTGAAGGAATATATCACACAAACAAATCATCCATAACCACTTGTTTCTGCACGATGCCGATATGCTTGCCGTAGGCCACGCCGTAAGTGGTGACCAAGGTTAGATGGACGGTCTGCTTTTTCGACAAGGTTTTCTTCAATGCCTCGATGCGGTTTCGCAGTTTAGCCTCTTCTTCCCTGTCAATAGAGTAAAAATTCCCGGCAAACTTCATCTCGCATAGATTGACCACATTGTCATTCCTCATAATGAGCAAGTCGATCTGCGCCCCATCCTGTCGGTTGTTACCTGTGATGTTCAACGCTGAAACATTAGACTTTACGCCACCTATCTCCAATGCCCGCTTGATTTGGTCAACATGTTGCCAACAGACCTCCTCGAAAGCCACTCCGCGCCATGTACTCATAATGTCGGAAGTGATGTTGTCCGTCATAAAACTGACATCCGAATGATTCGGCTCGACATATTTCACCCAAAACAAGCAAAAATTATCGGCCAATTTGTAGTAATCCCCCTTGCCTGTCTTTCCGTAAGGCGTGTAGCGGACGACAAAATCACTTTCTTCAAGTGCCTTAAGAGTGTCTGTGAGTCCGCCACCAATAGGCAATTCTGTGGCATTGGCAATTTCTTCACGGCTGAAACCGCCATGCCGCTTGGCCAACAATCGGATAATCTTCTTGCAGTCCTCGGGGTTGCCGAAAACAGCGTTGAAAAGACGGTTGAACTCATCTTTCAGTCGCGGATTCTTGCCGAATAACAATTTGTCGGCATTGCGTTCAAAGCTCAGCCCTTTCTCAAAATAGCTGAGATAATATGGAATGCCACCAAACACCATGTGGGTTTGTACGATATCGTATCGCGACAATTCTATCTGTGCATGAGCGAAATACTCCTCACATTCTTTCAGCGTGAATGGCGACAGCTTGATTTCGTCAGTGAGCCTTCCATACAAACCGCCACGGCTGCGCGAAAGGTTGCAAAGAATCCATGAAGTGGCACTTCCGCAAACGACAAGCATCATGTTGTCGCGACGGCTGCACCATCCATTCCAAAAGTTCTCAAAAGCGGGCAGGAACCCCGACCGAGGCGTGTCCATCCAAGGCAATTCATCAATGAAGACCACTTGCCGGTTTCCATCATCAAGTTTGAGAAGCAGTTGCTCAAGCTGGTAGAAAGCCTCCATCCATGACTTGGGCATCGAAAAACCTTCCAACCCGTGACTGAGCAACGAAAAATAAAAACTCTCCATCTGTACTTTCATGCGGCTTTTGCCTTTTTCCAGGTCAACGGGCGAAACGCCTGTATGTTGGAAGGTAATGCGACCTTTCAATGCTTGGTTGATGAGGAAAGTCTTGCCCACGCGCCGCCTGCCATACACTGCGATAAACTCAGGCCTATCGCTGCGATAATGCCTTTCAATCTCCTCAACCTCTGATTTTCTTCCAATTATGCGACTCATTGCGTTTATATTTTGCCGCAAAGATACAAAAAACATTTGAATCGGCAAGATATAGTATATTATTTTCCGCCGATTCTATGTGGTTTTTTACAGAATCGGCAGAATATAGTAACATATTCCGCCGATTATTCAATAGACCAATTTCTCCATTCTGAGATTCTGCTAGCGGTGCTGTCCATCTTGGTCGGGGTAGATGAAGCCGACTTCACCTACCTCAAGAAACAGACGGGAGGGGCGGTTTATGCCGCCCCTACAAATATAAAATAGATGCCATGTAAAAGTGGTACGGATTACAAAAATGTTGGTTGCAACCAACACTTTTCAAATATAAATGTTGTCTTTGGCCAACACTTTTTCGTAAAAACTGTTGGTTATAGGCAACACTTTTTTTCAGAAGAAACGACAGTTCGGCACTTAAGTTTGTGGCTAATTCAAAATTATTGATTGATATATTCAAGAAAAGTGATAATTTTGCAGCGTTTCTTGAATAGAATAAAAATGACCTATCTGCAATTTCGGGAGCAATGGCACAAGGTGGGTTGCTTTAATGTGTATCAGGTGCGGTCTGTCGCCCCGCATTTCGACCGTGGCAACCTGACGCGCTGGGTGAAGAAGGGCTATCTTGTGCGCCTGCGTCAAGATTGGTATGCCTTTGCCGACTTGTTGGGCGAGGCTGAGTTTTCGCGTTTTGTCGCCCAAAAGATATACGCGCCTTCCTATATTAGTTTGCACACGGCTTTGGCCTACTTTGGCATCATTCCCGAGGCGGTGAGCCAGATCACTTGCGTAACATCAAACAGGACAACGCATTACGAAAACGCTTTCGGAGAATATACATACCACACCGTCAAGTCAAGTATGTTCTTCGGTTACAAGCCTATCGTATCGCCGCAGGGCTATAGCTATCTTTTGGCATTGCCCGAAAAGGCCTTGCTCGACTTGCTCTATCTTTATCCCCAATATGATACCGAGGCCGCTCTGTTCGACCTTCGTTTGGACGATTGGTGGATGCAGGACGAGTTGGATGTCAATAGATTGCGTGAGTTTTCGGGAAAAGCCGCAAATGCTGCGCTTCAAAAAAGAACTGAGTTACTGCTAAAAACATACCGTAATGATTGAACTTTCCACCTTATTAGGATTCTACCCGCCACAAATCGCGAACAATGCCGCGTTCCACAAGCATATTTTGAAGGAATACGTCGAGTTGCTTTCGCTTGAGCATCTTTCACGCTCTCCGTTCGTGCCGCAATTGGCTTTCATCGGTGGCACAAACTTGCGGTTGGTGCACGGCATCGACCGCTTTTCTGAAGACCTTGATTTCGACTGTAAGGATTTCAGTGAAAACCGATTTATGGAAATGACTAATGGCCTGATTGACTATTTGAGAATGAATGGCTTGCAGGTCGAACCTCGCGACAAACCGAATGAAAAACTGACCGCTTTCCGTCGCAACATCTATTTTCCGGGATTGTTGTTCGAGTTGGGTTTGAGCGGACACCGCGACGAGCGTTTCTTGATGAAGGTTGAGGCACAAGACCAAGGTGTGGGTTATCAGACGGAGATGGCGATGGTGAACCGTTGCGGCTTCTTCTTTGCCATTCCCGTGCCGAGTCAAAGCGTGATGCTCTCAATGAAACTTTCTGCTCTGCTGACCCGAGCCAAAGGCCGCGATTTCTACGACACCATATTCCTTTGGCAGCGCACGGAGCCTGACTATGGTTTTCTCAGGTCACGCAGTGGCATTGGAAGTCGGGAAGAATTACGGCATGCGCTTGATGGACTTCTTTCGCGCATCGACCTCAACCAGAAACGCCGCGACTTTGAGCATTTACTTTTCAACGGCTTACGGAGCGAACAAATCCTGCATTTCGATGAATTTGTGAAAGAGAAATTGAAATAGTGTTTTGGGGAAGGCTGTAATAAATCCTTTCGATGGTTGTCTAACATGATGAACGTTGCAACGGAAAACGCATTATGAACAACGACAAGGAACATCAGTTTGAACTTTTGGTGCGGCAGCACAAGCGGACCATCTACACGGTGTGCTACATGTTCTCGCGCAACAAGGCCGAAATCGACGACCTGTTTCAGGAAATCCTCATCCGGCTTTGGAACGGCTTCGACAACTACGAGGGTCGCAGCACCGCGCAGACTTGGATATACCGCGTCGCGCTCAACACGGCCATCAACCAGGACAAGAAGGAACGCCGCCGCATCGAGACCGTGCCGCTGACCGTCGACATCGACCCTTACGAGGCCGACGACCCACGGACGCAGCAAATCCGCGAACTCTACGACCGCATCTCGCGCCTCGACCTCATCGACCGAAGCCTCATCTCGCTTTGGCTCGAAGGCATCACTTACGACGAAATCGGGGCCATCATCGGCATCACGCCGAACAACGTTGGGGTGAGGCTG
>CAMOCK010000070.1 GCA_946610645.1 uncultured Bacteroidales bacterium | reverse complement strand
GGCGGTATGGGCCAAAGTATCCGTGCCGTGGCCGATGACGATGCCGTCGATGCCGTTCTTGATCTCCTCGCCAATCTTCTTGGCCAGGGCGATGTATTCCTTGGGCGACATGTTCTCGGAGAACACGGCAAACACCTTCTCGGTGTCGAGGTTGCAGATGTCGGCCAACTCCGGCACGGCGCCATACAACTCACCAGGCGAGAAAGCGGGGATCACAGCACCCGTGCGGTAGTCCAGACGCGAGGCGATGGTGCCACCGGTGCCGAGCAGCTTCACGTGCGGAAGTCCCTCGGTATAAGGGAATTCCTTCTCCGGGATGTGGTAGTTGGCTTTCTTGTAGTCAAGCTCGACCATGCCCGTGATGGTGCTGATGTCGACGCCGATGTTGTAGCCCGTGTTGACCTTCATGACGATGTGTTGGTCGTCCTGGAAGGCGGCGCGAGGCAGGATCGTGCCTTTGAAGAGGCCACCCGTGGTTTGGCACTCGGCCTGGCTCCACACGCGGCAGTTGTATTTCTTGAGCACCTCAAGGGCGGCTCCGTTATATCCTTGGAAAAAATCTTCAGCCATAGTTTGCAGTTTTTAATTCGAGGTGCAAATATAAGGGTTTTTCAGATTGGATTGCCCCCGTAAAATATTTTTTCTGATAACACGACAAAGAAAAGCCTCTCGTCGGCTTCCATTGCACGACAAGAGGCTGTCTCAAGCAAAAGTCCTTTCGCTCTTATTCCACCACGATTTTCCTTGTGGCTGTTGCGCCTTTTCCATCCGTGATGCGGATGCGGCGTACCTTTCAGGTCTATTTCGTTGGTGTTTCGGGTGGTTTTCACCGTTTGCCCCAAGATATTACAGACTCGAAGCTCGGCGACATTCATGCCGCTGACACGCACGAGGCCATTGGTGGGGTTCGGGTAAACCTCAACAATGTCGTTGTTGGTGAGGTTTTCGCCTATGTCGGTGATATCCACATCGACAAACGAAGGAAGATAATTGGGGAAAATGGAACAATACCGGTCGGCGCACCAATACTCGTAATCATCTGAGTTCTCCTGTCCCAATATCCAATCGTTCAAGGCCTCTTCAAGGCACAGGGTCTTGTAGACAAACCCCGTATGGCTTTGGACGGAAATGGTGTCGGCAAAAATCCAATACGGGTTTTGGAAATAAGGAGTGGGTTCAAAGGGTACGGTGTTTTCAATGGTGCCTTCATCATAATGAACAGGCTCTTCGTCGAAGAAACCACCGCCCAAGTCGTCATGGTATTTGAAAGTGTTGTAATAACAATGCTTTATTGTCCCGTAATTGTATGCCGCCACACCCATTCTTGGACAGGGCGGCCAATAAGAATTCCATCCGAACCAATCGCCGATATAGGAATAGCAGTTTTCAATCCGTCCATAGTTATATACAGCCATGCCGCTGTATTCCCACCGCCATTTCAAAGAGTCGACCACGGATGCACAGTTTTTGATGTCGCCATAGTTATCATAGACAAACAGCCCCATGTATTGACATATATTACCTGGGTATGAAGCCTTTCCGCATCTCACCATACAGTTTGTGATAATTCCATCATTCCTATAGCCAAATAGTGCTTCCTTTTCTCCCCATTGGCCTTGATAAATCTCGTCAAACTCCACATAGCAGCGGTCTATGATGGTCTGTCGGGTTCCTGAATCCGTTTCAAGCGTTTCCGCATTGCTGAAAAACTTGCCGTCTCTGAAGTTACGGCCTTCTGCATAGACATGGCGCAAGACAACATTCTCAATTTGAGCACCACTGAGCGTACCAAAGAAACTCGAAAAAGGAGAATCGTACCAGAGAGCTTGTTCCAAATAGAAAATTAATCCACTGATGACAAAACCATTACCGTCAAACACCCCACTGAATCTCAGCCTATCGGGATTTGGGTCGCCATAGTTGGTTCCTTGGGCGATAGCCATCCAAATGGCGGCAGACATGTCGACATTGGCTTCAAGGGTCACTTTCTTTCCGTCGAAATTGTCGGCTTCCTGTCCGTTGAGGCCGTTGCTCACCACGGAGAGCCATGCCAAGGCCTCGGCGGAATGGAGATGCACGTCGCCGTTGGCATCAATGACATAGCCTTCGGGCTGCTCGGTGACGATGTCGGTCCAGTATTGCTCGGGGAGCTCGCGTGAGCGCTTTCCATTAGGGTCGGGGGTACAGTTGACAAGCTGTGCATGAGCATCCATCGCCAAAAGCAACGCAAGGCCCAAAACGACTTTTGAGATTGGATTTTTCATCGCATTATGTTTTTAAGGTTCGTAAAATTATCTCATTCAAGCGTCTTCGGCAGGAAGGACGACATCGTGGCAACGCAAGGAAATGCGTGTTCCTTGTTTTTCATGCCCACCCTATAGGGCCTTTCGCGTGTCGGACAGAAGCCACCCATGCGAAAGCCAATGCCTATTCAGGCACTGGGGACCGCAACCCGAATGAACCTGTTTTTCCCAAGCCACCACATTCCCTTCCCAAGCCAATAAAGCCATTCCTCCGCTTGGCGGAGAACTCGTCTCGGAAAACGGTGGGGCGTCGTATGTAGGCGTCTCGTCGTCATGGGAACGGGCGTTTGATGGGGCAAATATATAACTTTTTTTCCGTATTGCAACCTTTTTCTGCAATTTACTGTTTTTCAAAAGCCCAAAAAAATCCGCCGCACAAGACTTACAATGTCCCATGCGGCGAATATGGCATTCTAAATACAAATAAGCTACTTGATGTTGTTAGCCAATTCTTTCATTTCGATGTTGCCCATCGCTTCCTTCATCTGACCCATGATCCAGTTCTGGCGGTCGAGTTCGTTGCACTTTTTCTTCTT
>CAMOCK010000069.1 GCA_946610645.1 uncultured Bacteroidales bacterium | reverse complement strand
TTGCCGTCCTTGCCACGGAAAGCCTTCAGGCCTTCGAAAGCCTCCTGACCATAGTGCAGGCAGGTGGCGGCCATGTGGATGTTGATGCTGGTTTCGGAGGTCACTTCAAGTTCGCCCCACTGACCGTTGCGATAGTAGCAGCGGACATTGTAATTCGTTGGGTAGTAGCCAAATGAAAGATTGGCCCAATCGATGTTTTGCATATCTTTAAATATTTAAGTTGATATTTCTATTGTTTCCAAAAAGCCCACGAAGATACGAAGATTTTCCGAATGTTCTGCCTTTTTTCGAGAAATATTAGCAATTAAAGTCCAAAACCGTTTCAAGGTAATGGTTTCCAATGCCATATCGGGTCTTCAAATCGGATATCTGTCGGATGATTTTCGGGTCTTTCGCCTTTTTCAAGGTTTTCTTTCCAACCAAAAGCACGTTCTTTGGCGTGTGTTCCATCTCGATGAACTCCATCACTTGGGTCTTGTAGCCGAAATACTCAAGAATCAAGGCGCGGATGGTGTCGGTGATCATCACGGCCTGGCGCTCGAGGAAGATACCGTAGCGCGTGATGGCGTCGAAGCGGCCCGAACGTTCCATCTCCTGCCGTATTTGCTTGTGGCAGCACGGGGCGCACACAATCAATTCGGCATTCGCCTTAATGCCCGAGGCGATGGCATCATCGGTGGCGGTGTTGCAGGCATGAAGGGCAATCAAAACGTCCAATTTCTCGGGATGGTAGGCCTCGATGCTACTCTCCACAAACTCCAAACCTTTCAAGCCGTCGGCCTTGATGATTTCGTTGATTTTCAGCACCAAGTCGGGACGGATTTCCACACCTTTGATGTCCACGTCCATTTGCAGCCGCTGGGTCAAAAGTTCGTGAAGGGCAAAAGTGAGATACCCCTTCCCTGCCCCCATGTCGGCGATGTGGACCGAACCGTCAAACTTCATCGGCTTGACGAGGCTTTCGACAATTTCGGCATATTTGTAGATTTGCTTGAACTTGTGCTGCATGTCAGCCGTGACTTTTCCCTCGCGGGTGGTGAGGCCGAGTTGGTACCACCAGGGATTCGCCGGGTTGATGAGGCGGTTTTTCTGCTTGTCGTGGTCAAGGTTCTGCTCACGACATTCCTGCACCTTTTTGGTTTGCAGCGTCGCCTTGCCCTTGCCTGAAACGAGCAATGAGACATCCTCGTCCACGGTGAACAGCATGGCGTTCAGGAAACGGTTTGGAATCATTTCCCGCAGAATGTCAAGTGTTTGCGCGACATCGTAGTTTTTCACCTCGTCGCGACGCTCGTAGTGGTAAGTGAAGGCAAAAAGCCGTTGTTCCTTTATTAATACGGGCTTCACATAAACGTTGCGCAGTTCGTCACGTTTGTCGGCAGGCTTGCTCAAGGTCATCTTCACGAGGGTGCTATGACTGGCGGCTTCGGCCACGCTGCTCAGGAATCTTCCAATGTTTTCGGGCATATTTTGGATTTTTTTGCAAAGATAGACATTAATCCCACACACGAACCGCAGAAATCGCAGAATACTTGGCGCTCATGTTCGCTTCCTTGCATACTTCGCCTTCACCAACGCATACGAGTTGCGCACCAACTCGCGCACCAAGGCTTCGTCGGCGACGTCGGGCTGGAGGCCAATCCAATGCTTTTGGCTCATATTGTAGGGAGGGACAACACCTTCCTTTTCTTCCAACAACACCGGGATGCGCTCTGGCTGGCACTTCACCGTCGCCACCGAGAAATGGTCGACGTCGAAATAGCAGAACATGTGTCCGCAAACATAGAAGGCCAGCACGCCATTGGCAGCCTTGAAAGCCTGAAAGGGCATCTTCTCCTCAACATCATTGCCCAACGAAAGGCAATAGTCGCGCAAGTCCTCAACGTTCATTTCGGCAATTCCACGGCAGGCCAACCGTAATCCTGAATCATCGTGGCAGCAATGTTATGCTTCTCGACATAGTCAGCCACAAAATGTCTCCTGACGTCCTCGCGTTTTTCCGCATTGCCACTGATCTCTTGGAAAGAGCCATATTGGTCGCCGAAGATTCTCTTGGCACTTTCGAGATAGCGGGAACCGTCTTCCACTTGGTCGAAAGCGGTCACTTCGTAGCCGTTGGCGGTCTTCTTCAGGTGCATCAATCCGGGGTGATTGCCGCCCGAGACGGTTTTCAGCGTGTCGCCCAAAAGGTCGTAGTTGAACACCCAGAAGTCGCCCCAAACCTTAACATCTTCAGGATTACCATAATCGGCACTAACGACAAAAGGAGATGGAATGCAGAGCTCGCCTTCCGCATAGTTTTTGTCGATTACATTTACCAGATAATCGGCAACGGCAGCATCGCAAGCTGCGGCATCAACCTTTTTGTCAACGACCTGTTTGTTTTCCTCTTTGGATTGTTGCTTGGTGTCGTCGTTATTGCCACAGCCAACAAAACCGACGCCGCAGAAAAGGATGGCGGCCAACATCCACATTTTCATAGATTTGTTCATTAGTACTTCTAATTTGATGAGTATTGTCATTTAACGACGCGAAAATACGTTAATTCTCCAATTCGCAATACAAAATTTTGAAAAACAGCAATTGGGCCTGAAAAAAGCATCTATATAGTTTCATTCAATGAAAAAATAATGACACCGTATATGAAAATCCGGACCTCCTTCCACACCCCTATCCATTCCTTCTTTCTTAATGATGGCAAGGACGCGTTTATCCATGTCGTTACGGTCTCTCATAATGGCGACATAGCCTTGCACCTCAATACATTGCAGTCCTATTCGACCGAGGTTTTGCCTTAAATAATCCTGCACCTGTTTGGATATGCTTATGCAATAATCCCCATAGGGAGAATCCAGCGTTTTTGTGACTGAATACTTCACATCCGACAACACCACACTATCGTTCAAACTGATGCTGAACCTGTTATCCTCCTCAAAAGTGATCGACACTTCTTCTCCACGGAAATGCGTTGGATTCCAAACGCCTACGATGCCTCCGACATGGGTCTCGAACCATTTCCAAGTCCCTAACAATTCGGGCATTTCTCTCACCAAATCAATGTTTTTAGGAGTCTTATCCAAAGTCATGCAAGAACTCAAAACAGCTAAAAACGCAATTGTCAACGATAGTTTTTTCATCTTTTCTTTACTTTTCTAACCATTCCAAAGCAAAATTATAGAAAACCATGGAATAACCCAGTGTGTCGGCGTCGGACTCCTCCACATAGAGGCCAATGGTGTGGTCGGGAAGGATGCAGAGCGACGAATAGGCTGCGTCATAAGGCACGATGCACTTGCTCACAGGCCAGGTCTTGCCTTCGTCGTAGCTGACGTAAACCGTCACGTTCTTTCGCCCTTCGGCGCAAGGCAAGGAATGGAGCAACACATTCTTTCCGCATTCATTTTCAGTCGAATAACGAATGATGTCGCCGTTGCAAGCCGTAGCCATGAGGTCGGGCCATGCTGAGGTTTCAGGTCGCCATGTGGCGCCGCCGTCTTCTGAAATATTGCACCAACGTTCCCCTTCGTGACGGATACTCATCAAGATACGGCCATCAGCAAGCTCCACTACTTTGGCTTCATCGCCGCGCTGTGAAGCGCGGTCAGAAAGGTGCCACGTCTCACCATTGTCGTCGCTGTAAACCACATAATTGCAGGCTGCCCATTCCTCGCCGTCGCGCACGGCGAGGACGAACATGATGCGCCCCGTGGAGGTCAGCAGGCCGTTGCCCGAAGCGAAGAAGGCCGACCACCAAGTGCGACTCGCTTCGTTGGGGCATTTTGCGCCATAAAGCTCGTCGGTGATGTCTTTCGGCTCCGTCCAAGTCTGGCCGTTGTCGTAACTTCTTGCGATATAAGTCCGTAACGGGTTTTCTGGCCTGCCTTGCCAAAAGCCGCAGCCGCCCACGAAAGCCGCCAAAAGCCCGCCTTCATCGTTGGTCCGCACCAAGGCGCAGTCGCCGTAGCCCTTCCCCACTCCTTGGCCTTCGACGAGCATGTAAGGCTCGCTCCAAGTGCGACCGCCGTCAGTGCTTCTATTGATAAGGATGTCAATGTCTTCGGGCAGGTCGGCATCGTTGAATTTGCGTTTGTCGGTGGCCACGACCAATGAGCCGTCCTTGGCCGTGATGATGGCGGGAATGCGGTAATTCTTCGAGTTGAAGTCGCCAGGGCGATAGAGCACCGTGCGCGTGATGATGGTGTCGGTCTTGGCTTCAACGGTTTGCTTTGGCTTTTCTGCGTTGCCGCAAGCACCCAAAGCGAGGCAAAAGGCCATGATGGGAAGGAGGTGTCTCATAAGCGTTTAGATTTTGCGCAAAGATAGGAATTTTCCCAAACAAAAAAGCGACTTCGGCTCGAAGTCGCTTTTTTCGTTTTCCGTCAAACTGGGTTTATCGAACCATCATCTTGCTCGTGATTTCCTGGCTCTCGTTCTTAGCCTTCAGGAAATACATACCCTTCGGGCACTGGCCGAGGTCGATGGCTGATTGGCCTTCGTGACGGCCTTCGTAAACCTTGCGGCCCGTGATGTCGTAGACCTCCACGTCCCACTGGCCTTCGCCGAGGTTGAGGTTGAAAGAACCGTTGGAGGGGTTGGGGAAGATTTGTGCCATCTGCTTCTCGTTATCGTCAACGGCATCGACCCAGTCGAAAGCCGTAACCAGCGAAACGGGATCCAAAGTGTTGTCGAACGTCAGCACAGGACACTTCATTTCCTTGGCCATGACGTTCATGTTCACTTTCAATGTGACGCTTTCGCCTCTGGAGATCTCAATGCTCACTTCCTCATCCAGGCCAAACTCTTGACCATCACATTCAAAAGTAAACCACTCCATATCATCGTCGGCGATGATCTTTTTTAGGGTCACCACATCGGTCTCGGTGTTGTTGTAAACGTTCAGGTTGGCCCAGTTTTCATTAATCCAAAGGGTGTCGACATCGAAAGTGAGGGTCTCGGCATAAACGGGTGTCACATCCACGTCCATCATCACGGCCTGATAGCCCTCCTTGTTGCCGGCATAATCCTGCACCCAAGCCACTAATTGGCAGTCTTCCAAAGGATAGGGAATCTCGAAAGTCTCACTGAAGTCCATGGAGGAACCGACGAAAGGCGTGCCTTGCTCGGTCGGAATCATGTCGCGCACATTCCAGT
>CAMOCK010000068.1 GCA_946610645.1 uncultured Bacteroidales bacterium | reverse complement strand
TCGCCGTAAATCTGGAAAGTGAAGAAGACGGCAGCGAGCAAAAGCGTGCTTCCGCTTTGCGTCTGATAACTTGAAAACACCTGGTCGACATACACCGCGCAGTTGTCGGCCACCACAATCTTCTTGAACAAGCCCCAAAGGATCTGCCGCATCCCATCGACGGCGGTGTCGTAATCAAACTCGCGCTTCTTCAGGAACTGGGGCAGCAAATTCGTCGCCCTTTCAATGGGGCCTGCCACAAGTTGCGGGAAGAAAGAGATGAAGGCGAAGAAGGCAACGATGTCCATGGTCGGCTCAATCTTGCCGCGATAGACGTCAATGGAATAGGAAAGTGCCTGGAATGTGTAGAACGAGATGCCCACAGGCAATATCACCTTAAGCAGCAAGCCCTCCGTGGAGATGTGGAACAGTTGCGCGAACTCAGTGACAAAGAAGTCGTAGTACTTGAAGACGGCCAGAATCAACAGGTTCAAGACGATGTTGGCCGTGGCAATCAGTTTTTTACTTCTTTGTAACTTGTTGATTTCTAACGATTTACCCTCCCCCGTCAATTTCGGGTCAATTTGCTGGCTTTCAACCCTTTGCATCAGCATCCCGCTGCCCCACGAGCAGAAAGAGGTGAAGGCGATGAGGAGCAAAAACCGCCAGTCCCACCAGCCGTAGAACACATAGCTGGCCACCACCACGAAGGCGTTCTGCAAGCGCAACTGGTGCTTCGACTTGCCGAGGAAGCGGTCGAAGACGAACCAATAGAGCAAAAACACTATCGGCAGGAAGATGGCAAATTGCAATGAGTTGAATAACATAACTGTCTGTTTATTGGATTCTCTTTTTGGATCTCATTCCCTTCTGCACTAAATCGTTCACCGACTGCGAAACCTTTGTTTTATATAACGCCAACATTCCCAAAACAAGGAGCAGGGTCGACTTCAAGGCTGCGTCTATAGTCAAACCGAAAATCGGTTTCTCGAAAGGCTTGACGATATATGGAGTCAAAACACTCGTCCACAGCCAATTGAGCGAAAACATGGCCAGCACTATCACCGCCACGGGCAGCAGTTTCTTCGACAGCGGCATCACCCCGATTTTCCACTTGATGAAGGCCAACAACAACATGAAATACACCAAATAGGATCCCAAACTGGCCATAGCACCGCCGTTGATGTCCCATTTGGGCACAAGCCAACTGTTCAAAACGATGGACATCGCGGCAAGCAAAACGGTGAAAACCAGCGAATAGTAATAGTATTTGGAATAGCTCAACGCAGTGGTTATCACGCCAAGCGTGGAATATACGAGGCGGCTCAACGAAAGGATTAGCACCGTCCATTTGCCCAAGCGGTAAATGTCGCCCTTGGGCAGCAAATCAAAGAGCAAATCAATGTTAATCCATACGACGAAAAACACGAAACTGCCTGCAATGAACTGATGCAGAGCCACATTCTTGCACAAGGCATCGGCGGTCTTTATGTCTTGCTTGGCCATGGCATCGGAGATGTGCGGCCTCGAAATGGCCCCCAACGAGCGATAAGGCATCTCCACAAGCGCCGCGATGTTGGTGGCGATGGTGAACACGCCCGCCAAATGGAAGCCCGTCTTGCCCGCCACGAAAAACTTGCTCAGCATCGGAATCACGTTGCCCGCAAGCGCCGCCGTAATCATGAACAAGGTGTAGAACAAGAAATCGCGCTTCAGCTGGGCCGTAATGAACTTCGGTTCAATCTTGAACGACACCCGCTTGAGCGACAGCAAATAAACAACATTAATCAAGGTGGCAAGACCGTAAAGAACGCAAAACGATGCTATTACGCCATCGAAATCGAGCACTTGGTAGAAATAAAGCAGATATATCGTCAAAGTGCCGACACGCAAGCCCACTTCGCGGATGAACTTGGGCAAGACGATGCGCAGCAGCAAGTTGCTATTCGTCTCGAAAACAGAGATATAGAGCATGAAAAAGGCCAACGGAACGACGAAATTCACATATCGGGAGAACAGCTCCGCGCCTATTTCAGACTCCTTGGTGAAAAAATCGACGATGGTTCCTTTGAACAGGAAAAACGCCAGCAAAAAGAAGGCGAATCCAATCAGCGGCACAATCAGCGTCCAGCCGAAGAAGCCGTGGTCGCGGTTCGCCTCGTCCTTGAAGTAAGGATAGTAGCGCATGGCCGACGAGTTGGTGCCCAACTGCGCCAAGCCTCCGAAGAGCAACGAGCATTGCAACAGAATGTCGATCAATCCAATCTGCTCAGGCTGAAGGGCTTCCGTCTGGATGAAAAAAGTGGTGACGATGCCCACAGCCACCCCGATATAGGTGGCTATGGTGCCTTTGATGCTTTGTCGTGCCACGATGCCCATGTTGCCTCCGTCAAGATTTGGTTCCAGCTTTTTGTTTTTCCACAAACGACCCAAAGTCAGCACCATACTTGGCACTGGCACTTTGGCGCTCATTCTCGGCAAATTGCTCGTAAGCCTTGATAATCAACTCAAAGTCCTTGTTTTCCTCGGCAAGATATTGGATTTGGGCGTTCTCGTCATCGATGGCTTTCCTGAGCGCGGCGATGCGTTCCTGGCGGTATTCGATGGCCTTCTGATAGGCGAGGATGTGTTTCCTCAAGTCTTCTATCACAATCTCCTTTCGCCGCGTATTATCCTCATTCTCACTCAGTTTCATCGCGCTTCTGCGAATGCCTGAGTTCAAGTCGTTGCCGGCAAGGATCAGGATGGCGACAATCCAAATCCAAAGCATGAGGATGATGAGCGTGCCGATGGAGCCGTAGAGCACGTTGTAGCGCGAAAAGTTGGAGATATAGATGTTGAACCCCACTGTCCCCAAGACGAACAGTGTGGTGGCGAGAATCGTCCCAGGGCTGAATATCACAAAGTTACGGTATCTCACCTCGCCATTTTCGCCCCGTTGCTTGCGTTCCACCCGATACTGCTCGTCGTAGGGCTTGTTGCCGAAATAATACAGCAAGGCGATGCCGAAGCTGAGGGAGAAAACGCCTATCACCCAACGCAATACGCTGAACAGGAAGAATACAAACGAGCCGCCTTCCATGATTTCGTGCGTCACCAACTGCTTCAGCACCGTGCCGCCGAGTGAAATCAGCACTACCGACAGCACGAGCAACGCCCCGATGACGAGAAGCATGACGATGGCGAACACACGCTGGATGAGCCACCCTTTGAGGCCGAGATCTTTTGACGAGATGTAGTCGGCATACACGTTGCGGAATCCGTTGAAAAACGCCACCACCCCGCTTGAGCCAAACACCAAGCACAAAACGATGCTGATGGAAAGCAGGCCTTCGTGCTGCTGGTTCATGATGCCGTCGATGGTATCTTGCACAAACCCAAGCGTTCCCGACGGGATGAGGAAGTCGTTCAAAGCCATCATCACCCTTTCGTAGAGATGCGGGATGGGGATGTAGGGTATCAGCGTGAAGAAGAAGAGGATGAGCGGAAACAGCGCGACGAAAAAGTTGAACGCCACGCCAGCGGCGCGGTCCATCGTGCGCCCTTTGGTGAACAGCTTGAAAAAGTCGATGAGCACGTCCATGAGCGGCAACTTCGTGCCGGGGAAACGCACAATGCGCAAGAAGTTGTCGTCGCGGTTGTACCACGCCCGCAGTGCTTCATACTTGGCCTTGGCCCACGCGACAAGTTTTCCGTCTTTCTTTTCCTTTTTCGCCATTTTTTGCGCAAAATCAATTTGCAAAAATAGTGGTTTTTGTCGCAATGGCGAAAAAAATGTATTTTTGCGGATAAAATTAAAATGTCATGAGCGAAAACGAAACCATCTCCCACGAGGGCATCGTCACGAAAATCACCGACGACGAGTTGGAAATCAAGATCTTGGCACAGAGTGCCTGCGCGGCCTGCCATGCCAAAACTGCCTGCGGCATGGGCGAGCAGGCCGAGAAAATCCTCACCGTGCCCCGCCCCAAAGGCAAGGAATTCAGCCTTTTGCAAAAGGTCAACGTGAAGATGGCCGTCGGGCAGGGCAACAAGGCGGCGGTGTTGGCCTATCTCATCCCGATTCTGTTGCTTTTGGCCGTGCTGTTCGTCTGCCTCGGCCTCGGCGTGAATGAAGGTCTTGCCGCCCTCATCAGCATCGTCGCGATTGTACCTTATTATATTGTGCTCTATCTGCGAAGAGACAATCTTAAAAATAAGTTTTTATATACAATTGAATAACAATTATTTATATTAATTTTTGAAATTTTATAGGATTTGCATAATGCAAAATGAATAATTTTATAATGTGATTTGAATAATTTTCGTATCTTTGCAGCAAAATCAAAGCATCATGATTACGAATCCATTCATTATCAACGGCGAAATCCCAACCGAGTATTTTTGCGACAGGAAAAAGGAGAGCAAAAACATCGTGCAGATGCTCACCAACGGCGAGAACATCTGCCTGATGTCGCCGCGACGCATGGGCAAGTCGAAGCTCATCCAGTTTTGTTATGAGCAAGAGCCATTGCATTCGGATTACTACTGTTTCTACATTGACATTTACCATACAACGAGTCTCCGCGAGTTCACTTACACTTTTGGCCGTCAAGTGTTTAACACACTGAAAAGCAAAAGCCGAAAGATGACGCTTTGGTTTGTGCAAGCCCTGAAATCGCTCAGTGCCGACTTTGGCTTCGACCCGTCTACGGGGATGCCCACTTTCAGTGTTTCGCTTGGCGACGTAAGCCGTCCTGAATTCACGCTTGAGGAAATCTTCAAGGCATTGGAGCAAGCCGACAAGCCTTGCATCGTATGTTTCGACGAGTTCCAGCAAATCGCCAATTACCCTGAAAAGAACATCGAGGCTCTTTTGCGCGGACACATCCAGCACCTCGGCAACGCCAATTTCATTTTTTCGGGCAGTTCGCGCCACCTGCTCACGCAGATGTTCCATTCCTACACCCATCCGTTCTACAACAGCACCTCCACCCTCGTCCTCGGCCCAATCGACCTTAACGAATACATCCGTTTTGCAACCCATTGGTTCAACCATTTCAGCAAGCAGATTGACGCTGCCATCATCAGGCAGGTATACCAACTCATGGAAAGCAACACCTATTACATCCAAAAGACACTGCACGAACTATTTGAAAACACAAATCCGGGCGGAACCTGCACCATCGACCAATTGCCGACCATCATCGACAACATGATTGAGGAGCAAAGCACCAGCTACAAGCAACTGCTCTCGATGATTTCCGACCGCCAGAAAGAAGTTTTGTTCGCAATTGCTGATGAAGGCAAGGCAGAGAAAATCATGGGAGCGCAATTCATCCGCCGCTACAGCCTGCCCTCGGCAAGCGCGGTTCAGTCGTCGGTCAAGAAGCTGTTAGAGGCTGATTTCGTAACCTTTTTTGACGGTGTCTACACCATTCCTGACGTGCTTTTCAGGATGTATCTGAAACGGATCGGGGGGAAAGAATAGTCTATCACGGCAAAAACAAAAAATTTTCCTTTGCCGAAAAAAAGAGAATCCCTATCTTTGCAAGTTCAAATCGAAAACAACTCAAAATTTTATTCTAATGAGTAACACATTACTTATTTCCCTTGCGGTTCTCGGAATCTTGGGCGGCGTTTTGGCCGTCATTCTG
>CAMOCK010000067.1 GCA_946610645.1 uncultured Bacteroidales bacterium | reverse complement strand
CTCGTGATGTTCACCACATCAAAATGGCGGGTGCGGGTGTTGCAATCGGCGGCCAACAACTTGTCAAGCACTTCCAACAGCGTGATATTGTTGTACAGATATGTCGGAGCCACATAATACTGGCGGTATTCCTTGATGTCGCCCATAGTCGGCCTCTGGTTGATGCGGACGGTCTGTCCCGGCGACGACACCTTATTATATATGCTGTCTGCCAACAGTTTCCAGGCGGCTCGCATGTTCGGGTCTTCCTTTCCGGCGCGTTGGTCGGCGAGGCGTTCCACCCAAGCATCCACATCGCTGGTTATCGGGTTGTCCCATGCTTTCTCAAATACATATTCATACATGAAGGGATTGCAGTCGAAGCCCTCCAAAGTGGAACCGATGCCGACGAAGTTGTCGCCCCCCTTGGCGAAGGCGCGTTCAACCCTAACGTTCACAGTGTCAAGGTTTCCGGCCAGCATGGAGTTGCCTCCGAAGTTGCCGAGATAGCACCAAATGTAAGGCACGCCGTAGTACGCATTGGTGCGTTCCCAAATCGGCTGACGCTCGCAGTAGTAGTCCAACAAGAGGCGTTTTTCTTTGTCGAAAGAAGTGATATACGCCTCGATGCGGTTGTCGATTTCCCAATATTGCCGCTCGTTCCAGAAAAGCCAAGTCATCTCAAGCCAAGTGGCTTCGGGGTCGGCTGCCTCGAGCGATTCATACACCTGACGGCTCACGCGAGCAAGGTACTCAGGCTCCCAACTCGGCGGAATCATCTCGTTGAAAATGTCGATGCCATAGATATGGTCGGTGCCGTAAAACTCAATCTCTTTCTCGATGAACTTCTTCTGGATTTGGGAATACAATTCGCACTCGGGGTCAAGGAACTTGCACCAGCAAATGCTGTCGAAGCCAGCCCAGTCGCCCAAGGAGGCCAAAGGCGCATCGGGATAAATCCTTGTGATGCAAGGCGGCACGTGTCCAGCAAAACCAGGCAACACAGGCTTCATGTTGAGTTCACGCTCACGGGCCACAATCTGCTTTTGCAGTTCCTTTTGGTTCTCAAGCCACGACATAGGCAGCGGACCGCCCCAGCGGTCGATGTTCTGCATACGGTGCCAAGGCAGGTGCGCCGGACCAGTGAAGTAACTGCGGATTTCCTCGTCGGTTAGGCCAAGGTCGCTCCACACTTCGTACCACACGCTTTCCTGTCCCGTGATGGCCAAAGGCAAGTTGATGCCGTTGAGCGCCATCCAGTCGATGAAGTGTTCCCACTGCGCCCAGCCCCACCAGGGCATGGTGTAGCCGTAGGTGCAGTAATTCAAGAAGAAACGGTCGGGGACGCGGGCGCTCAAACTGACCTTTTCGGGCACCGTAGGCATCGTGACGGGAATCTGCAAAGGCTCCTCCATAAACCATGAATACTGCGCCTTGCAGTAATACTTCAGGTAGTGGTTCAGGCCTACAGCCATGCTGTTGGCGTTGTTGCCCCGAATGACAAGTTTTTGGCCTTTCGTCTCGATTTCGAAGCGGTCGATGGTATCTGCAAGTCGCTCAAGGACAATGTTTTGCGAATACTCAGGCACAACGCGGTTCACCAAGCCACGCATGGCGACAATTTCAGGGTCGGTTTCCTTTTTCATGCAGCCGAAGCACAGCACGAGGCCCAAGAGGGCGATAAGGTGTAAATTTTTCATTGACTAAAGGTATTATTTTGGGCAAAAGTAGAAAAATAGTTTTTATCTTTGTCAAAAAATTCCGCCTGATGAATAAGAAATGGTTATGGATTGTCTTACCGATGCTCGCCTTGGCATCCTGCAAAAAATATGAATCGCCTTCCTCGGGTGGCGGCACTCCCTTGCCCACACATCAAGACCCTGTTTACCATATCGGCGACTATTTCCGCAATGATACTTTGGAAGGCGTTGTGTTTTTTACTTATGGCGACCATAACGGCCTGATGGTCAGCCTTGAAGAAACCTATCTACCTTGGTGCGTACCCAGTCACATCAACAGCCAAACAGGAGCGACCAACCCCTACGACGGCTGGAACAACACCAATATCCTGATGTCGAACTACGACCTTCGCAACTACCCCGTCATCCAATGGAGCCACCAGAGAAACACTTGGAACTTGGTCTATTACAATTACTATCAAGTGACCAGCAAGCAATGGTATGTGCCAGCCAGCAGCGAACTTCGTTATCTTCTTCTAAATCAAAAGATTGTAAACGCCACTTTGGATTCTTTGGGCTACCCGACTTTGGAAGACAAGACTTATTGGTCAAGCACGGAACTGGGCACAAGAAGCGCAGCCTCCCTGCGAATGCAAGACAGCAGCCTTGTCGTTACAGAATCCTTGAAAGACAAAGTGTTTTATGTGCGAGCCGTCAGGAATTACTGACTTTACTTCTTCGCGACGGGGTCGCAAGTGAGCCCAATGCCGAGTTTCTTGAAGATTTTCTGATCGACTTCGCTGAGCATCACCGTGCTATGCACCTGACACCCTTTGAGTTGCGGCAGGCTCTCCAAAGCTTTCTTGCAGTTTTCGTCCCAAAGGCTGAGCATGGAAAGGGCCACCAAAACCTCATCGGTATGGAGGCGTGGGTTGTTGCCATGCAAGAAACTGACCTTGGTGGTTTGTATCGGCTCTATCATGGCCTGCGGAATGAGTTTCACCTCGTGCGGGATGTCGGCGATATGCTTGGTGGCGTTCAAAATCAGGGCCGCGCTGGGGCCAAGCAGGTCGCTGGTATGCGCCGTGATGAGGGTGCCGTCGGCCAATTCGATGGCTGCCGAAGACACGCCCTCTTTTTCCTTGCGCTCCTTGGCGGCAAGGGTGGTCTTGCGAAGTGAGGTGCTGATACGGGCTTGTTTCATCAACAACGCTATCTTATTCACCTCGTTTTCAGTTCCCTTGCCGTTGGCGAGGTTACATAGGGCGGCATAATACCGTCTAATGATTTCCTGCTTCGAGGCTTCGCTACAAACTTCGTCGTCGCTGAGGCAGTAGCCCACCATATTGACACCCATGTCGGTCGGCGACTTGTATGGGTTCTCGCCGTAGATGCTCTCGAAAATGGCATTCAACACAGGGAAAATCTCAATGTCGCGATTGTAATTGACGGCAGTCTCGCCGTATGCTTCCAGATGGAACGGGTCGATCATGTTCACGTCGCTGAGGTCGGCGGTGGCGGCCTCGTAAGCCACATTGACAGGATGCTTCAGCGGCAGGTTCCACACAGGAAAAGTCTCGAACTTGGCGTAGCCCGCCTTTATGCCGCGCTTGTTTTCCTGATAAAGCTGGCTGAGACAAACGGCCATCTTTCCGCTTCCTGGACCAGGTGCGGTAATCACCACCAAGGGACGGGTGGTTTCCACATAGTCGTTGCGCCCGAAGCCTTCGTCAGAGTCGATCAAGGCGACATTGTTCGGGTAGCCTTCGATGATTCGGTGGTAATAGACTTTAATGCCCATACGCTCAAGGCGTTTGCGGTAGGCATCAGTGCTGGCCTGACCATTGTAGTGAGTAACCACTACGGAATTGACCATGAATCCGCGACTCATGAACTCGTCGCGGAGGCGCAACACGTCCACATCGTAGGTGATGCCCAAGTCGCCACGAACCTTATTTTTCTCAATATCGACCGCGCTGATGACGATGACAATCTCGGCCACATCGACCAACTGAAGCAACATTTTCAGCTTGCTGTCAGGCTCGAAACCTGGCAACACACGGCTCGCATGGAAATCATCGAAGAGCTTGCCGCCGAACTCAAGATAGAGCTTGTCGCCGAACTTGGCGATACGTTCCTTGATGTGTTCTGACTGGATCTTGAGATATTTTTCGTTGTCGAACCCGTATTTTCCACTGTTTTTCATAGTGCTTAAAAATTCAAATACGGGAAGCAAAAGTACAAAAAAAAAGGGGACGCAAGATTTTGCGTCCCCTTTTTTTTTTCATTTTTTATCTGCGTCCGTTGGATCCGCTGCGGGTGCTTGAGGAGGAAGAGGAACTGCTGTTGCTCCCGTTTCTTCCGCTCGACGAGTTGCCGGATCGGTTGCTGCTGTTGTTGCTCGGACGGCTCACGTTGCCGGAGTTGTTGCCCGTGCGACCGCTGCTCGAACCGCTGCTGACCGTCCCGTTGCTTGAGCTGCTGGTATTGCTCGGACGGCTCACGTTGCCGGAGCTGTTGCCCGTGCGACCGCTGCTCGAACCGCTGCTGACCGTCCCGCTGCTTGAGCTGCTATTATTG
>CAMOCK010000066.1 GCA_946610645.1 uncultured Bacteroidales bacterium | reverse complement strand
CAAGCTCGGCTGGGCTTTGGGCCAGACCCACGACCGCGAGGAAGTGAAGAACCTGATGCTCACCCCCGTCAACAGCGAAATCACCCCGAGGGAGCCTTACAACGGCTACTTGGTCTACCAAGGCGGTGTGCCCGAGGTGGAAGACTTTGTGCGGAGAGTGCATAAGTAATTCGGCTTAAAAACAGAACCATGTCACTTGCCGAAACCAACCGCATCGAATTCAAACGAGAATTAAACGACGACCTCGACCTTGAAAAAGAGGTCGTCGCTTTTCTCAATTATCGTGAAGGCGGAATCATATACATCGGCATTGACAAATCAGGAAAGCCAATCGGAGTGAACGACCTTGACGGTGACATGCTGAAAATCAAGGATCGTATCCGTAAAAACATCATGCCATCTCCGATGGGGCTGTTCGACGTAACAGTTTCGACCATTGACGACATAAAAGTCATCAAGGTTTTTGTGGCTTCGGGAAGTGAGAAGCCATACTACAAAGCGAAGTATGGCATGACGACGAAAGGTTGTTATGTCAGGGTGGGCACGGCGGCAGAGCCAATGTCAAATGGGATGATAGAAGACCTGTTTGCACACCGTGTGCGAAACTCGATTGGCCGTATCAAGTCGCCAAGACAAGATTTGACTTTCAGGCAGTTGCGTATCTATTACGAAGAGAAGAAAAGACCGTTGGGCGATGATTTCTTCAAGACTCTGGAACTGCTTGATGATGTGGGCAACCTGAACTACGTGGCTTATTTGGTCGCTGACGAGAACGGGATGCCTTTGAAATTCGCAAAATATGCAGGCACTGACAGGCTGCATCTGATTTCGAACAACGATTTCGGCTATTGTTCGCTTATCACCGCCACCAACAAGCTGATTGACAAGCTGGAAGTGGAGAATTACGTCAACACCCAACTGACTCCCAAGACCCGCATTGACACCCCACTTTGGGACGACCAGGCTGTGAAAGAGGCCGTTATCAATGCCATCGTCCACAACGACTACACCCGCGAGGGGCCGCCCAAGTTCGAGTTGTTTAGCGACAGGTTGGAAATCACCTCAGCCGGCACTTTGCCGGAAAACTTGACCAAAGAAGAATTCTTCAACGGCATATCGGTGCCTCGCAACAAGGAACTAATGCGAATTTTCCATGATGTCAATCTTGTGGAGTCATTGGGGTCGGGAATGCGCCGCATTATGGAAAGCTACGACCGTTCCTGTTTTGTATTCATGGAGCATTTCACTAGAATAACCATCCCGTTCTACAAGCAAAAGCTACCTATTACCCCCCAAGCTACCCCCCAAGTTACCCCCCAAGCTACCCCCCAAGTTACCCCCCAAGTAGAAAGCCTTTTGATTGCACTCAAAAAAGGCGAGTTTACAAGGAAAGAGTTAATGGAAAAACTGAACATAAACGATTTGAAATATTTCAAGACGGAGTTCCTTCAACCCGCGTTGCGCGATGGATTGATAGAACTCGTTTATCCCGACAAGCCCAACCATCCAAGGCAGAAATACCGCCGTGTAAAAAAGTAAAACAATATCATCATGCTCTTCAACTCCATCCAGTTCGCCATCTTCCTGCCGATAGTGTTCATGCTCTATTGGTTCGTCTTCGACCGCTTCATCAGCAAGTCGAAGTGGCAGCTGCGCTTGCAGAATGCCTTCGTGGTGGTGGCCAGCTATGTGTTTTACGGCTGGTGGGACTGGCGGTTTTTGCTCCTCATCGCCTTCACCTCGTTCTGCTCGTGGGGCAGCGGGATGCTGATGCAAAGGGTTGATAGCCAGCAATTTGACCTGAAATTGATGGGGGTGGGTAATTCGTTAGAAATCAACAAGTTACAAAAGCATAAAAAGCTGATTGCCACGGCCAACATCGTCCTGAACCTGTTGATTCTGGCCGTCTTCAAGTACTATGACTTCTTCGTCACCGAGTTCGCGCAGCTGTTCCACATTTCCACGGAGGGCTTGCTGCTCAAGGTGATACTTCCCGTCGGCATCTCGTTCTACACGTTCCAGGCGCTTTCATATTCCATCGATGTCTATCGCGGCAAGATTGAGCCGACCAAGGACATCGTTGCCTTCTTCGCCTTCATCTCGTTCTTCCCGCAGCTGGTGGCGGGTCCCATCGAAAGGGCGACGAATTTGCTGCCGCAATTCCTGAAGAAGCGCGAGTTTGATTACGACACCGCCGTGGATGGAATGCGGCAAATCCTTTGGGGCTTGTTCAAGAAGATTGTGGTGGCCGACAACTGCGCGGTGTATGTCGATCAGGTGTTTTCGACTTACACGGAACAAACGGGAAGCACACTTTTGCTCGCCGCCATCTTCTTCACTTTCCAAATCTATGGTGACTTCTCGGGCTACTCTGACATCGCCATCGGAACGGCGAAGCTGTTCGGGATCAAGCTGATGCGCAACTTCAACGTGCCGTATTTCAGTCGCGACATCGCCGAGTTCTGGCGGCGTTGGCACATCTCGCTGACGACCTGGTTCCGCGACTATGTCTATATCCCCTTGGGCGGCAGCCGTGTAAGCAAGGCCAAGGTGGTGCGCAACACCTTCGTCATCTTCCTGTTGTCGGGTTTCTGGCACGGCGCCAACTGGACCTTCATCGCCTGGGGTGCATACCACGCCATTTTGTTCTTACCTTTGATATTGACGGGCAAGAACCGCAAGTACACCAACCAAGTGGCCGAAGGGCGCATCCTCCCAACCTTCAAGGAAGCTGGGCAGATGCTTTTGACGTTTTTCCTTGCGGTCATCGGGTGGATTATTTTCAGGGCCGAGAGCATCGGGATGGCTTGGGAGTATTTTAGGGGAATGATGCAGTTCGGAACGCTACGATCAAGTTACCGCTTCTTCATTTTGCCTGAGATGTGGCCTACGAACTTGTTCATTGTTATTATGTTGGTGGTTGAATGGATACAACGGGATAAGGAGCTTGGGTTTGCTATCGGAAACTGGCATTTTGTAGTTCGTTGGCTTATGTATAGCATAGTAGTGTCGTTAATTGTATTCGAGGGCGGTCAGTCCGTTCCGTTTGTCTATTTCCAATTCTGATACGCATGAACAAATTTGTATTGAAGATATTGGTTGCGGCATTGTGGTTTCTCTGCCTTTTGGCTGGAGTCTATTTGATTTTTCACAACAAATCAAGGCAAGCAAACACCTATGACAATGATGCTGTTTTTGTTTGGGGCGATTCTCAAATGTATCAAGGTCTTGATGCTGCATTATTGAGCGACAAAACAGAGAGGAAAGTATGGACCTCCGTTGGTCATGGTAGAGGAATCTATGATTTTTTGGTTTGTGAGAAAACCATCCCAGATGGTTCCACATGTGTGGTCTCATTTCCAGAATGTGCCTTTTTTAGGAACCCACTATCCGACAATAATAGAACGGGATTGGAGCTGTCGTGCCTCAAAGATATAATCAATTCAGGTTGTCCTTTGGGTGAAGCCGAAAGAATTTTTGAATTAAACAGAAGACGGCAAAATATCAACTATAAAGCCTTTAATTCAGAGGAACACAATCTATACAAATATGCAGATTCTCTGGTTTACCCTGAACCTCTCCCAGCATGGCATCCATTATTTGAAGAAAAGAAGGATTGGTTTCAATGGAAAGCAAAATCATACGAAAAGGGCATCCACAGTCTTTTTGAGAAGCGCTCGCAAATCATATTAATCCAGTTTCCTTTTGATGAGCAAGTGGAATCCTTTGCAAAAGAGTCGGTCAACCGTCATCTATCTGATTCGTTGAAAACAAAAATCGTCAAAGATTATTCCATGAAGGTGGATACGTTGGAATTGTGCAGCGACAGCCTGCTGATGCACGACTTGTCGCACATGAATGAAGTCGGGGCACGATTGCTCACGGCAAAAATTGCTGAAATTCTTTCCGCTGACACAGTGAACAATCGTTTTTTGAGAGTGGTTATCGAATGAATAGTGAGGAAATCTCGTTTTTTTCGATAGATTCCCTCAGTTTCCAAATTATTTGTTTCGGATTCATTGCCAATAAAACAAAAATGCGTACTTTTGCAAAATCTCGTTATAACGATAGTTTATGAAAAACATCATCCTTTATCACGGCTCGACAAAGGTCATAGAAAGACCTATGTTAGGCTTTGGAAACCCTAAAAACGATTACGGTTGGGGGTTCTATTGCACTGAAAATCTTGAACTTGCCAAGGAATGGGCAAGTACTGAACAGAACAATGGATTTGCCAACCGTTATGAGTTGGACCTCGACGAGTTGACGATTTTTCATCTCAACGAAAAGCCTTGCCATATTCTGAACTGGCTTTCCATCCTGCTGAAAAACAGGACCTTTGTCCTTTCGCAAGGCTTGCCTTTCGAGGCGAGGCGTTATTTGCTGGACAATTTCCTACCCGAGTACGAATCATACGACATCATCATCGGCTACCGCGCCGACGACTCCTATTTCTCGTTTGCCAACGCTTTCCTGAACAACACCATCTCGCTCGAACAACTGCGCAAGGCGATGATGCTTGGCAAATTGGGCGAACAAGTGGTGCTGAAAAGCGAGAAAGCTTTTGAGCGGATCGTTTTCAAGGAAAGCATCGCTGTAGATAGCAACTTTTATTTCCCAAAACGCATGGCCCGCGACCGTCAGGCGAGGGAGGATTTCCAGAAGGAAAAAAGTCTGGCTTCGGCAGCCGATGCCGTTTATATGATTGATATTCTTCGACAAAACTGGACCAATGATGACCCACGCCTACAATCCGTTATACCTTGAGGATGCCATGAACAACCTCGGCTCTATGTTGGATTGCGCCGTCAATGCGGCGCATTGCGACTTGCGTGTCTTCTATGAGATGTTCCTTTCTTCGGGAATCGCCTCGATGATGGAAATGGGCAACCCTCGATATGTTTCAGGGCTTTCGGGAGTAGAATTGCTACAGCTTGTACACAAGAAGGCATCTGACAGAACCGTGCCTGAACTCACATACCTCCCGCTTGAGCGCACACCTGAGTTTTGGGTAGGTTGGGCACTGGCTTACTACCAATGGCATAGCGGTTTTTCATACTTGTTCATACAAAGGAATGGATTGGATATCAACATAGTACAATCCCTATACCCAACGCTGCACGAGGCAGACCTTACGAAATTTGTCACAACTGCGGATGCCATTATTCAACAGCACTTGACACCGAGAAAGAGTATGTTGAAAATCATTCGGAAGCAGGCAGGGCTTACCCAAAACCAACTTGCAGAGATTTCGGGAGTCAAGCTAAGAATGATACAGGCCTACGAACAGGGAGACCAAGACATCCGCAAAGCCGAAGCTCAAACCGTTTTGGCGCTTTCGTATGCATTGGCCTGCGCTCCTGAAGCGATTTGTTGAAAGAATGGGCATGGAGGGAACGAAATTTAACGTACCTTTGCCGCCGCAAACAAGTTCGTCATGCTCTTCAACTCCATCCAGTTCGCCATCTTCCTGCCGATAGTGTTCTTGCTCTATTGGTTCGTCTTCGACCGCTTCATCTCCAAGTCGAAGCACCAGCTGCGCTTGCAGAACGCCTTCGTGGTGGTGGCCAGCTATGTCTTTTACGGCTGGTGGGACTGGCGGTTTTTGCTCCTCATCGCCTTCACCTCATTCTGCTCGTGGGGCAGCGGAATGTTGATGCAAAGGGTTGAGAACCAGCAAATTGACCCGAATTTAGCGGGGGGGGTAATTCGTTAGAAATCAACAAGTTACAAAAGCATAAAAAGCTGATTGCCACGGCCAACATCGTCCTGAACCTGTTGATTTTGGCCGTTTTCAAGTACTACGACTTCTTTGTCACCGAGTTCGCGCAGCTGTTCCACATCTCCACGGAGGGCTTGCTGCTCAAGGTGATACTTCCCGTCGGCATCTCGTTCTACACCTTCCAAGCGCTTTCGTATTCCATTGATGTCTATCGCGGCAAGATCGAGCCGACCAAGGACATCATCGCCTTCTTCGCCTTCATCTCGTTCTTTCCGCAACTTGTGGCAGGCCCCATCGAGAGGGCGACAAATTTGCTGCCGCAGTTTTTGAAGAAACGCGAGTTTGATTACGACACCGCCGTGGATGGGATGCGGCAGATCCTTTGGGGCTTGTTCAAGAAGATCGTGGTGGCCGACAACTGCGCGGTGTATGTCGACCAGGTGTTTTCAAGTTATCAGACGCAAAGCGGAAGCACGCTTTTGCTCGCTGCCATCTTCTTCACT
>CAMOCK010000065.1 GCA_946610645.1 uncultured Bacteroidales bacterium | reverse complement strand
TTTTAGGTTTTCATTGTTTCACAAATTTCACCGTTTGTTCGCCCACACTGATAAAATACATCCCCGCAGGCAGCCTTGAAATGTCAATCTGCTGTGTTTCAGTGTTAATCAAGCCTTGCAGCAGGGTTTGCCCTATGAGGTTGGTGATACGGTAGGCTGGTAGAGACGTTGCGCGCAACGTCTGTACAAACAAGACATCGTTTGCCGGATTAGGATACACTGCAAAGGTCCCTGAGCCCGTTGAAGGGTCGTCCTCATTGATGCCATTATGCAATTCTGCATAGATGGCATCGCAGTCGTCGTTGGTGGTTTTCAGAATCAAATCACCGTTAAGCCAATAACAGCGTAGACCTTCCACACGATAGCCTTTGCCTCGGTTCATCAGTTTTTCGGGGAAGAAACTGGTCATGTGGCCGAAAGTGCAGAGGATACGACCGCCGAAGATGTCTTCCGAGTCGCTGATGTAAAGCACGCGGTGGTTGAAATTGTTTATTTCTTGGTACGCCACGCTGTCGACATGGACGGTGATGCTCTCCGTTCCCACCTTGATTTCCCATTCGTCGCCTTCGTTGGCGGTAAGGTCGTAAAGCGTGGTGAACTCCTGCAAGTCCTTGTTCCACCAATACACCTTGCCGTTTTCCTCATACACGTATTCGTGCGTTGTTTCAATGAGGGTGTCGCGGTCGTAGTGGGTGTTGCTGCGCACGATGATTTTGGGTCGCTGGGTGCCGATGGTCGTGTCGGCGGCATATTCAAGGTGCTGGTATGTGATGGTGCCGTCGTCGTTTTGGATTTCGTAGTACCATTCGGAATGAAGTTCAAAGAATGGATCGAACACACACATATCGTATATGGCATCGCAATTCTCAAGTTGGTATTGCTGTTCAAAGTTCTTCCAAACATAGAATTTATTACCAGTTTCACCTACTACGTAAATATCAGTGAAAGTCGATTGGATGCTGTAGGCGTAACCCAACTGCAACATTTCGGAATCGTTGTCTTTTATTATTGCGTCATAGTATTGCCAGCGACCTGTATATCCAAAATAATATGAGTTGTCAAAAGTGCAAATGCCGTGTAGGACATTGAAGTAAGGCTGAGCATAACGTACCAATACATTGTCTTTCCATAATGCTGGAATGGGGAATCCTTGTTGTTCAAACTCGCCAATCGTATATACATGGCCATTCTCGACAGCAATCTGAGAGGCGTATGAAGTTGTAATCGGTTGTTCATAAATCGAGTCTTGTTCAAATGTGGACAGCAATTCTTGTCCTTCCCAAATGGCGGCCCTTTTCTTGTCGTCGATGACATAGCCGCAGAAATAAGGGATGCCTGTCCGTTTGTCGATATCTGAAGAGGCAATGGAGCTGGGATGAACGCCGTCGCCCATAACCCAATGTGTCTCAAAGTCGCTTCCTTTCCATACGGTGGCCATCAATATGGAGTCTTCATTGTATTGATAACCGGCATAATATAAGGTGTCATTGAGGCAATACATATCCGAAATATGTATTTCGTTATGGCTCTCGGTGGTGGCATACACTTGGTTGTTTTTTTTGATCTCCGAATAACGATAGATGTTGCTTGGATACTCATAATGGTTGACAAGCCAAAACACGTCACCCTTAGAGTTGCATGCCACTTGTGTCGCCTTTGAGGTTAGATTAGGTTGATGGGCGGTATATAGTCTCTCATGGTTTTTGTATAAAGCGGCAGTTGTGCCATTGGAGACTTTGTAATAGCCAACGGAATAAACATCTTGAGCGTTGAGGTTCAAAGCCAAGATTGTGAGAGTCAAAATTGCGAATAACTTTTTCATGGCGATTAGTTTTTTAATTGTTTGTAATGCAAAAGTAGAACATTTCCCAAAAGGAAAAACACTTTGTCAAGCCCAAAAGAGAGCTTGTCTATTATTACGGATGATGGAAATTTTTCAATATATTGATTATCAAATTGTTGAAAAATTGACTATCTACGGGTTGTCTATGTGTTTGTCTATGGTATTAAGGCAAAAATACCAGCCTTAATACCATCGGTTTGCCGTGCGATAGCGCTGTTTTGGGCTGTTGGGTTTGTCTTTGTATTCTGGGACCAACAATCCGGCCTCAAGCAGTGGCGTGAACACATTCCGACGGAAACTTGTGCGACTTTTGTAGCCCACTTCCTCCATCATCTCCAAAATGCCCTGCGGAATCCTGCAAAACTCCAGCACACGTCGGGCATTCTCCTCTTCGCCTTTGCCTAAAGCGGGGCAGAGTGCTCGGATGTCGGGCGTAGTCCTATTGACAACTTGGTTACCGTAGCCATATTCTGGCATTGATTCCGCCACAATGTTTGAATATGGCGTCATTCTTGGTGTGCTAGGATTGGATGGTCTCTGCATGATGACTTGGAATTGGCTGCCTTCCTCGTTGATGAAGTCGATGTCCCTCGCTTCTTTTGTGGCGCGGATGATGCCAGTTCCTAAGCCTCTGTAGTCCATGGTTTTCGCGCAGAACGAAGCTACCAACGGGTTGCGTTGCTTGGTTTTGCCGAAGCGGATGGATTCGACATCAACGCCTGTTGGAAGTCCGCCAGGACTGATGATTTCAACGCGGTTGTCGAAAATCATGATGCGGATGGGGGCTTGGATGAGGTAGTCGCGGTGTACGAGCGCGTTTTGCAGGATTTCTTTCAAAGCGACTTCGGAGATTTCGAGTTTTCCGACGGAGTTGAACGATTGCCCGGCCTGCACACTGTGCAAGTTGGCGTTCAGGAAGGCCATCCCGGCCTCAAACATGCGCGGGATGGTGCCTGTGATGTCTTTGCTGTCTCGGTATTCGAGGCCGCCCATGTCGTTGCCGAAGAACGAAACTGCTTTGATGACAAAGGCTGGCTCAAACATTTGCGGATACTTGCCGAAGAACAACAGCCCGGCCAGTGTGACGCGGCCATCCCAGGTCATGATTTGCAGGTTTTGGAGTACTTGTTCTACTGGCAGTCCGAATTCGTCGGAGCGTTTGCCGTAGGATTGCACAAGGTAGTCGTTGACGAGCATCATGTCGATGTCGTTGATGGTGGTTCGGCGGACGCCTTTTTCGTCGGGCCTGAAGCTGCCCGACTCTTGGAACAGGGCTAGCATTTCGGCGTTTTCGACGACGCGGCGTTTGTCGCTGCCTTGCTTGATCCAGATGTTGCCGCTTTGGTCTTTGTAGGGTTTGTCGATGCCTTCGTTGACGTTGACCACAAGGATGGTTTTGCCATCTACGCTGACGGTTTCGGTTTGTAGGTAGATGGTTGGCCTCACGCTGTTGTTGGCTATGTTGCCTATGTCGCGACTGAGTTGTTGTACTTCGTTGTAGCTAAGCCCGACGATTTCTCCTGTCTTGTCTTCTATGCCTATGAGGATGGTGCCTCCGCGATAGTTGGCAAAGGCGACGATTTCGGCTGCGATTTTCGACGGATTGTCTATTCTCAACTTGAACTGCACTTTGCTGTTTTCGCCCAAGGCGCAGAGTTCTTTTATTTCTTTTGCATTCATTACTTAACCATTTTTACGCTGCAAAAGTATGTATTTTGGTTAAGTTGTGCAAGTTTTTGGTCAAGTTTTTTATCTGATGATTTAGTGTTTTTTATTTATAATATTGAATAACAATAATATAATAAAAAATGTTTTTCGGTTAAGTTTAAATAAAAACGGCCAAACTTAACCATATTTGGTTAAGTTTGGCCAGGTTGTGGTGCTTTTTGTTATTTTTTCGGCTTCAGTTCGTCGAAAATCATCGTGCGAAGGTTGTCGATGGGGACGCGCACTTGTTGCATGGTGTCGCGGTCGCGTACGGTGACGCAGTTGTCAACCAAGGTGTCGTTGTCGACGGTGACGCACATGGGTGTGCCGATGGCGTCTTGTCTTCTGTAGCGCTTGCCGATGGAGTCTTTTTCTTCGTATTGGCACATGAAGTCGGTCTTCAGCGAGTCGATGATTTCGCGGGCTTTCTCGGGCAGACCGTCTTTCTTGACCAACGGCAGCACG
>CAMOCK010000064.1 GCA_946610645.1 uncultured Bacteroidales bacterium | reverse complement strand
TCCTCGATGACCATCGGGACGATGTAGTCCTTCCCGTTGATGGTCACGTTGGGCGAGATGCCGTAAGGGATGAAGAAATTGGTGATGGTGTTCTCGCTGAACTCGTCAAACAATTGCTGCTGCTTCGAGTCGGAGTGCCAATAGCTTTTCAACAAATTGACGACTTCGCCGGGGTTCTCGAAGTAGTTGGCAATCAGCTTCAGTTTCTCCTCTTTGAGGAGCTTGGAGAAGCCTTTCTTTATGCGTTCGCGAGTGGCCATGTCAGTTTACCATTCTTCTTCTTCAATGACTTGCTCGGGCACGAGTTTCTCTTCAAACTGTTTGCCCCAGTCTTCGCCGAAAGCGACGATTTGCTCCAAATAGCTATCCCAAACGGGTTGATACAAAGGGTCTTCCTTGTCCATCCATTCCTCGCAGGGATGGTTCGATTGGGTCTTTTGCATGAAGTCGGTCAGCGTGTAGCGCACGCGGCCTTCGCGCACCTCGATGATGAAACGGTAGGTAATCCAGGGCCATTTCGACTTCACGGGGTCGCCGTTGTTGAGTTGCATTTGGTGCTTGCCCTTCATCGTGCGCCCATCGTTCTGTTGCAGTATGGTCGAAGGACTTTTGTAGTAGGAGTTCATGAATCCGCTATAGATACGGTTAAATACCTCGTCTTCAGTGCCTACGGTGTTAATGACCTTGCGAAAAGTGATTTTTTTCGTCTTTTCGTCAATGGGGAGATTGGATTGGGCAAAAGTGACCGTCGCGAACAAGATGGCGACAAAAAGCAATGCTACTTTTTTCATTTCAATTCAATTTGGTTACAAAATTAGTAATAATTCAGGTTGCTTCGGCGCAACAGGGGCGAAAAACAGCAAATATCAGGCCAAAAATCAGAATGGGATGAGTTGCGAGTCGTCGGAACACTCTACATCAATCTGCGGATGGCCCTTATAATACAAGGTGGATCCCGACAAAAGGAAGCCGCTCATAGTTTCCGTAACGTTCACGGTGGCCTCCGAGGCACCATCCAAATGAACATTGATGTCATTAACTTCGGCTTGAACCATATTTATGGTGCTTGCTTCTTTGACCTCAATGGACGCCGAGGGCATCGAGCCGCCAAAAACGATCAGTTGCGAGGAAACAACCACATCCGTGGTGAATGATTGCTCCACATTGATATAGCCTTTGCAGGAAGATCTTTTGCTTGCATATGCGGTGCAATTTGTCGCATCAACTTTTAGGCCATAAATGTGCGAATCGTTGGTTAGAGTGATGTCACACAATTGGGTAGTGACTTCTAAACCGTTGCAAACAGAACCGTTGTGCAACTCAAGATTCATTCCATCTTCCAGTTCGAAAAGCCCTTCCATTGTGATGACAGAGGCGTTGTCGACCTTAATGTAAAGATGTTTTCTTTCCGAAGTATGCACTTTCGCCTTGAAAACCGACCCGGGGTGTTTGTAAACCGCCCCTTTGAACCCAATGTCCATCCAACCATTCGTATCCCAGACCGAAACGTGTTCTTCCAAATAGGCGGAATATTCCAGTTCCACGTATGAATTCAGGCTGTCATAGACGAAAGTGACTTCCCAAGCGTCATCGATATGAAACATTGCGATGTCGGTGTTTTCATAGACGGTTTTCTGCACAAGGGTCATGTCGACTTCTTTCTTGCAGGAAACAAAGCAACCTATTGTTGCACAAATGATTATTATGTTTCTTATTGCTTTCATGGTTTTGTTTTTTTATTGGTGATGATAAGGTTCGCCTTTCAAAATGGTGAATGCGCGATAAAGTTGCTCGACGAAGATGAGCCGCACCATTTGGTGGCTGAAGGTCATGGGCGAGAGCGACAGCTTGGCATTGGCTCGGTCGTAAACCTCTTTGGCGAAGCCGTAGGGCCCGCCGATGACGAAAACCAAGCGTTTTGCGCCCGAAGCCATTTGTTTTTCAAGGCTTTCGGCGAAGTTTATAGAGGAGGACTGTTTGCCGTTCTCGTCCAAAAGGATGACATGGTCCGATGGTTGCAACTGGTTCAGAATCAATGAACTTTCAGCGGTTTTTTGCTGTTCTTCGCTGAGTGACTTGCGGTTGCGCAGGTCGGGGATTTCTTTCATCTCGAAGGAGGTGTAATGGCCGATTCTGCCGACATATTTCCTGATGCCGTTGGCGAGGTAGTCCTCATCTGTTTTTCCGATGGCAAGCAGCAGGATTCTCATCGTCTATTCGGTCACTTCAAAAAAGCTCGATTCGTAATGGATAGGCTGACCGGCTTTGTAATAGTTGGCGGGATTCAGCACCTTGTCGAACACATAGTATTGAATCAGCGTGATGTCGGCGCCTTCGTTGATGAGGCCGTATGCGCGGTCGTGGTCGATGGGGTCGAGTGGGTTGCCCTTGTCGTCCACCAAGCCTTCGATTTCAAGGATGGAGGTGTTGGTCACCTTTTTCTCAAAGGTGGTCATTTGGGTGGTTTTCCCGTCTTTCGTTTTTAGCGTAACCCTATGAAGATAAGGCGATTGCACGATTGAGTCGAAGCGTTCTTTGGGAATGAGGTTGTTGAGCAAGGCCTCAAAACGCAGGTCGCTGAACGACGAGAGCAGGTTGATGACTTTCAATGTGTCGAAGGCCACAGGGCTGTTGTCGGCAAGACGTGTCATGGCGTATTGGTGCCGTCCAGTGTTCTCCACTATGAAGCTTTCTTCCGGTTCACGGTTAAATTCAACGGTAACAGACTGTATGTCAGTTAAATTTGTGTTGAAAATCACATGGTCGCGCCAATCGTCGGGAAGGGCGGTGAAGCGGGTTGTGATGAAGCCCCTAAAGCCTGGGATATAGACGATATAGGCCTTGTTGGAGCCTTCTTTCAGCATGAAGGTCCCACTGCTGTCTTTTGTGGCGTCGCCCACATAGAACACCTTGGTTCGTGCTTCGTGGTAAAACAATTTGATGCGGTTGAATAGGTTGATGCGTGGAATGGTCTGATACACTTCCACTTTGGTGCTGCTCACTGCCAGTTGTTTGACGATGTTGTCGTGACTGGCCACCGAAACAGGCATCTTGATGCGGATTTTGTACAAGGTGGTCAGGAATTGCTGCACCTGTTTGGAGTGTGCTTTGTATCTTCCGTTCAGTGTCCAGCCACCATCGGGTTGGCGTTCCAGCAGGGATTCGTGGTCGTTGCGGTCTGCCAAATAGAACTTTGTGACGGTAGCCGTGTCCCAAACCATGAAGTCGGCGGCCTCGCCACGCACGGTGGAGAGGTAGCGGTTGTTCCAAACCAGCACGCCGGCGATGACAACGAGCAGTGCTGCGATGATGATGGTTAATTTGTTGTTTTTCTTCATTATGCGTTGTTTTTACTATATTTTTTCTTTCTGATGAAGGCCATCACGAAGCCCAAGGCGATAATCAAGGCAATGGGTACCAAAGTGTTGATAAGCTGCCATTTGGTGCGTTCCTGTCCGGCCTTGGCTGTGTCCAAAAGCCTGATTTTCAGCTCGCGCGAGCGGATGTCAATCAAGCCTTCGCCGTCGACGAGATAACTGATGCAGTTTTCGATGAATTCTTTGTTGGCGTAGGTGTTGTTCGTGAACTGGTCGAAGCCGAGCGGGAGCGGGCTTTTGCGCTTGATGTCGATTTGGTTGCGGATGATGTCGCCATCGCCCACCACAATCATGGCGGTGGGAACGCTCTCTTCCATGAACTTCATCTCTTGGCTTTCAGCTATTTCTTGGGGAATACGGTTGGCATAGAGCGATGGGAAGCTGCCTTTCAGCAGGTAGGCCACGTTTTGGCCTTTTGACGGAAACATGCGCTTGTCGGGGGTTTGTCGAAGCATGGAGAGGGAGATGAACACTGGCGCGCCCGAAACCTTGGTGTAGTCGGAGGTTTTCAAAAGCGGTATTTGGTTGATGCCGTTGGCTGATGTGGTGGCGTCGATGGAGCTGACGAAATCGGCCTTGATGGCGTTCATGTTGCGCACCATGGGATGCTCGGAGGCGGCTTGCAACAAGGGGAAATAGAACCAGCGGAAATACTCCAGTTGGGCTTGGCCGGCCACTTGTCCAGTGCGGATGGGCAAGGCGGCACATGTGAGGTCGAGAAGCAGGTTGCGGTTGAGGCGCACGCCATACTTGAAAAGCATGTCGTCGAGGTTCAGGTCTTGTTCGATGCCGATGGTGGATTCTTGGGATTGCAGGCTGTCCATCGTGGCAAAGACGGGTTCGACAAGCCAAAGCACCTTGCCGCCGTGCATGATGTATTGGTCGATAAGGAACTTGTCGCGCTCGTCGAAGGGTTGGGTGGGTTTGGCGATGACGATGGCGTCGTAGCTGGGGAAAGCCTTGATTTCGACTTCCTCGTTTTGGGTGCGGTGCATCAGCGCGTCAATCTTGCCGTCGATTTCAACGTAGCCCACGTTATAGTTCTGCGACAGCGTTTGAGTGATGTCATAGATGTCTTGTCCGCTAAGCTCTCCGTGGCCTTGTATGAAGGCAATGTTGGGTTTTTTCAGTCGCGTCACCTTCTTCACCGCGTCGATGAGGCGGAATTCGAGGTTTTGCATCGAGGCGTTCAAAGCCTCTTCCGACGACTGCCCAACTTGATTCTCTAGCAGGTCGATGGCGATTTCGGTGTCGTTGCGATAGCTTACCAAGGCTCCAGGCCAGATGACCATCTGCTTCGATGAGCCGTCGCTGTTGCGCACCACTACGTCGGTCGGGTTTAGCCCCGACTGGTAGAGGATTTTGTAGGTCTCGTTCCGCTCGTTGGCATCGCTGCTTTCCGAAGGGTTGACGAACTCGTAGTCGATGTATTTCGAGTAGGCCCGAAACTCGTCGAGCATTTCCTTGGTTTCACGGCGCAGCTTCTTGAACCCAGCGGGGAAGTCGCCTTCAAGATAGACCTTGAAATAGACATAGTCGTTCAGGTTGCCGAGAATGTCTTTCGTCGTGTTCGAAAGGGTGTAGCGTTTCTCGCTGGTCAGGTCGAAGCGGGTAAACACAAACGATCCTATCACATTGACTACCACGATGATGACCAAGGTCACGATGAACGTGGTGATTTGGCTCTTTTTCAGACTCTTGCGTTTGTTTTCCATCTTTTTTTACCATTTGCGGCTCGCGAGAACCAGTTTTGTTGCACTAAGGAAAAGAACGATCACGCTGAGGAAATACAGCACGTCGCGCGTGTCGATAACACCGCGGCTCAGCGAACTGTAGTGGGCGTTCATGCCGAGTTGTTGGATGAACAAATCAACCTTGCCGAACAGGGAGAGCGAGTAGATGAACTCGAAGCCGATGAGCAGGAATCCACAGAGGAAAACCGACAGTATGAAAGCCAGTATCTGGTTGTTGGTCAGCGAGCTGCAAAACACCCCGATGCTGACGAAACTCGAGCTTAGCAGAAACAGTCCGATGTATGACCCCCAAATGCCGCCTTTGTCGAGGTTGCCGACGGGAAGTCCCAAACGATACACGGAATAGTAATACACAAAAGTCGGGATGAGCGCCAACAGAACCAAGGCTACGCCCGCGAAAAACTTGGCACAGATGATTTGCCAGTCCGACAAGGGTTTGGTGGTCAGCATTTCTATGGTGCCTGTGCGGTTTTCCTCGGCGAAACTCCGCATCGTGACAGCGGGCACAAGGAAAAGGAACACCCATGGTGCAAGGATGAAAAGGCTGTCCAGATTGGCGTAGGCGATGGTGGAACCGTAGGGCAGCACGTTGAAGTCGCTCTGAAACACCCAAAGAAACAGGCCGGTGATAAGCAAAAACACCACAATCACCATGATGCCGATGAGCGAACTGAGGAAGTTGCTGATTTCTTTCTTGAACAAGGAATACATTATGCTCGGTTTTTTGAAACCGCAAAAATACGGTTTTTTTCCAAAGTTTCCGCTTTTTGGGACAACATTATAGTTGATTTCCTGTGCAAAGGCGAACCCCATACCTCCATGGAGGAGAATATGGGGCTTGCCTTGTGGGAACGTTGTCCCCCTAATGTATGAATAAATCCTTATCTTTCCTTGACGAATTTCTTCATTACAACGCCTTGACGGGTGGTCAAGCGGATGGTGTAGGTGCCAGGTGCCATCATGCTTACGTCGATAGTCAAATGGTCGGAAACAGTTGTTTGCCTGCAAACCAACGCACCCGTGTTGCTGAAGACTTCCATCAGTTCAACCGGCTCTGATACTGTTACGGTGAGCTTGTCGGTGGCAGGGTTGGGATAAACCTCTGTGGAAACAACAGAGTTTTCCTCAACACCATCAACAAATGCGAAATGAGCAATATAGAACTGGTCTTCTGTCACAACAAAGGAGAACGATTCGGTTTCGGCGACCACCACACCGTCCAATGTCCAATGGACAAAGCTAAAGCCGCTATTGGCTGTAGCCGTCAGCGTGCAGATTTCACCGTGGTTGTAGAACCCAACACCCTCGATGTGACCAGCGTTGTCATCTGGTTCGGTCTTTGCCGTGATTTCAAAGATGCTGACGGGTTCTGGCTCGAAGTTGGCGACATAGTCGGCATCTTCAGTCACCGTGAAGGTGTAGGCGGAACTTGTTGAAACGACCGACCCGCTTTCGGTCCAGTTGAGGAAAGTGTATCCGTTTTTGGCTGTTGCGGTCAAGGTGCAGCTTTGTCCGTGGAGGTATGTGCCTGCGCCTGTGACGGTGCCGCCTGCGGTCGGGTTGGCCGTTGCTGTGACGAAATAAATGTCGGCCTCGAAGTTGGCGACATAGTCGGCATCCTCAGTCACCGCGAAGGTGTAGCTTGCGTTTGTCGAAACCTGTGTGCCGTTCTTGGTCCAGTTCACAAAAGTATATCCCGTGTTGGCCGTTGCGGTCAAGGTGCAGCTTTGTCCGATGAGGTAAGTGCCTGTGCCTGTGACGGTTCCGCCTGCGGACGGGTTGGCCGTTGCTGTGACGAAATAAATGTCAGCCTCGAAGTTGGCGACATAGTCGGCATTCTCAGTCACCGCGAAGGTGTAGCTTGCGTTTGTCGAAACTTGTGTGCCGTTCTTGGTCCAGTTCACAAAGGTATATCCCGTGTTGGCCGTTGCAGTCAAGGTGCAGCTTTGCCCGTGGTTATATGACCCCGCTCCGCTGACGGTGCCGCCCTCGGTCGGGTAGGCTGTTGCGGTGATGCTGTAACTATTGCTTTGGAAGTTGGCGACATAATTGCCTGCTTCGGTCACCGTGAAGGTGTAGTTAGCGTTTGTCGAAACTTGTGTGCCGTTCTTGGTCCAGTTCACAAAGGTATATCCCGTGTTGGCCGTTGCGGTCAAAGTGCAGCTTTGCCCGTGGTTATATGACCCCGCTCCGCTGACGGTGCCGCCCTCGGTCGGGTTGGCTGTTGCGGTTATTTCGTGCATCGAGCCTCCAATAGTCACCGTGACCGTGTTCGATGCTGCGGTTTGGCCGGCGTAGTAGTTGGTTTTCACATAATAATTGTAGGTGCCATTGGCCAAGTTGTTGTCGGTGTATGTAGTGGTGTTCAGGTTGTTGGCAATGCTGTTGCCGTTCCTGTACAGATTATAGGTGTAGTTGCCATCCGAAACGAATGTGCGAATGTTGAAGGCTTTTCCGTTAGAATGGGTGACACTATTTAGAGGGTTGCTTGCAAAATAGTTTCCTTCGTTGCCTGAATGGCTGCAATAGCTTGCAGGATAGTCTCTGTTTTCGAGGTCGTAAATGAACACCCACAAGTCACGGGTGGCGTCGATTTGCACGGTGTTTGTCAGGTCAATTTCATTCCAACCTGAATTGTTCACCGTGAAGGTCTGCTGGTGCACTTGTGTTTGTGGGTGGCCGGAAGAGCTTCCTTGGAAAATATGCACCCTATACTGTCCGGAGGCACGGGCGAGGAACGAAACCTTATAAACTCGCATGTTATTGTAGGCGTTCAGGCTTGCGGCAGTATAGCGATGGCCCCAATACATATTGTTGTTTCCTTGTAGTCCTAAACCGCCTGCTTCGGAGCCGTTGCCGTAGGTCAATGTGGCTGTGGGAGTTGAAGGATAGCACCAGTCGGGGGCGGTCCAAGTGAGGCTCACGTTGCGTCCCGATACGTTTGCCGCCAAGTCATTGACCAGGGGCGTTGGGTAAGGCACTGTCACCGTCACCGTGTTGGAACTGAGCGACAGTTCGTCGTTGGCGTCAATGCTTCTCACATAATAAACGACATTGCCGAAAGGTGCGGTGTGGGTGAAAGTGGTTGAAGTGGTATTGCCGGCAAGGTTTCCGTTGCAATACACCTTGTAGCTGACAGCACCGTTTCCCCCATTCCAGTTGAGGGTCACGTTGCCACCGTTAAGGGTGTAAGTCAGGTTGAGCGGGATAGCGTTGTTGGGCGAAGGATGTACACCGAAGATGGCGCCTTGGCTGTCGTTATAGATGCCGTTGCTGCCCGATCCAATGCCGCCTGGGCCAGGGTTCAGGTTGCTGACGACATAGTAATCGTCGCAATATCCTCCCCAACCCCAGTTGAAATGGAAGAAGTTGTCGTCTCTGTAGCCGTCGCAAACGAAGGAGTGTCCGCCGCCGCTGCCGCTGCCATGGTACTGCAGGGGGCGCCCCAAGTCCAAGTCCGCCTTCAGCAAGGCAATCCATTCATTGGTGGAATAGCTTGAACGCCAACGGTGAAGAACGTCTTTCGAATAGTTGAAGTATTCTTTCAAAGCGATGGCGACATCGCGAGTGGAGGCAGCACTGCCACTGGTCGAATAGTCCATCTCGACCGAAACGCCGCAGTGATACATCAAAGTGGCCACGGCGACCTTTTGCGTTTGGGTGCTTCCGCTACTATAGGTGTTGGTCATGTTGGCCCAATTGTAATTGGTGTTCTGGAAATCGGCCGTGAGGCTGCCGTAGGTGCCGTGTGTGTAGGTGTGGCTTCCTATGCCGTGTTGGGGATAGTTCCAATGCTTCATTACTTGTGCCATGGCCGTGGCCACGCAGCCCGTTACGGCACTGCCGGGACACATGATGTTGTAGGGTGCTCCTTGGTTCCATCGTGTTTGGATTAAGGGAGGCACAACCACCTCCCTGCTCGGGCGGCTCGGGTTGCTGGAGTCCAAGTCGCGCCATTCTCTCGCCACTTCTGGCGTGGCAACGGCATGACTGTCGATGGCAGCTTGGATTTGTTCGCCGTACTCCTTAATCCAAGCCCGCTTGTTGTCAGGCATGTCGTCAAGGTCGAACTTGTTGGTCAGTGAATACCCGAGAATGGGTTGTACGCAGTCGTCAGCCGCCATCAAAACGAAACCGTTCTCAGAAGTGAAAACGTACACATTTGAAAATCCGGCTTCTGCCGAAACTTCATTTAGCTCAGCATGTCGAACGCCATTGGTGTTCAAGAAGTTGGACGCGATTTGGCGTGCCCTTGCCCGGTCAACGGGATCTGCCTTGGCCACCAGTGAAATGGTGAGAAAAAGCGCCAGCAGGGAAATGCTTCTGACGGCCCTGCCAATCGTTATGTGCTTAGAAAAAAACGTGTTCATCGTTTTTGTTGTATTATGATTTTGAAGAAAAAGCGGACCTATATCCGCGCAAAGGTATAAAAAAAGCGATTAATCCAAAAAAATGTCGATTTGTTTTCAAATTTTCCTATTTTTGCAATCGCTGAATCAAGACCAACTCGAATATAGAATTTAAATAACAACGCACTATGTACCAAATATTTAAGGATCAACTTGAAAAGTCTAAGCTCATCATTTCGGGAGTGAAAAGGAACCAACGCCTTGGTCGCGAAGCGGGAATTGAGGAAGGAGTCTTGGCCAAAATGGAGGAAGATTGCAAACGTTTGGAGGCTCTTTCGGCCGAAATGGACAAAATTCAGGATGAATTTCGCAAAAAAAGCGATGAAGCGCATGCAGCTCTCGAAACATTGAAAGGTCGCACCAAAATCGTCAAGAAAGCCATAAAGACGAAATACGACCCAACTTGGTGGACGAAATTTGGCATCCCAGATAAGAGATGATACGATGTTTTTTTGGTTTGACTTGAAATCCGCTCCTCAGGGGGCGGTTTTTTTTGTCTTGACGAGCACTTTGCGCTCACCTTCCAACGTGGTTGCGAACAGATAAACGGCATCCCCGTCGCCGACTTTCAGTGTTTTGCGAAGCTCGTCCACCGAGAGCGGGAAGTTGCGGACAGCAACGCTGGCTTTTTCGACACCGTCCAGCAATTCTTTGCGCACCTTTTTATTATACAAGGCCCATCCTTCCACCTCAAAAGTGCGACCAGGGAAGTCGGGAACCAATGTGTCGGATGTGTACAAGTGACTGTTTTTGTGCAGCTTGAGAACGCCAAAACGCTCGCAAACCAATTTGAAGCAGCCAGCCTTGAGCACTGCGGCGTTTGGCTCGTAAAGGTATTTTCCTATCCTTTCGGACAGTCTCAAAGGGCAATCTTGTTCTTCCTTCAACGCGAAACGCAACGCATGCTGTGTGGTCTGCAAATTCACGCAACACAATTCGGCTTGCCCGGAAAATCCCCGTTCAAGGATGAAAACCAGTTCTTTACATTCGTTGGCCACGGCTGTCACATGTACTTGTTTCACGCTGTGGAGTTCGGTCAATGCCTTGCTGATGTCGAGCATGGGCGAGAGTTTAACCATCACGGTATTGGCCTTTTGCAACAACAAGTCTTGCAATTCAACCACGTTGGGGGTGCAGTCGGCGATGGAGACGGTCTTGCGCCCATACAAGTCGCGTCGGGCTGGGTCGATGAAGATGCAATCCGCTGGTGCGCAATGTGACAGGTAGTCCTCTGCCGTTTCGTTATGCACTTCGACGTTGGCACCCAATTCGGCAAAATTGTGCCGTGCCAAGTCGCAAAGTGCTTCGCTTTTTTCCACATAATCGGCGTTTTGGAGTGCAAGAGCTTGATTAATGTAATAGGTGTCTATGCCCAATCCACCGGTCAGGTCGATAAAGGTGTTTCCTTTGAGCAGATTGGCCTTGTAACGGGCTGTGGCTTCCGACGAGCATTGTTCGATAGGGAGATGGTTCGGGAACAATAGGTTTTCGTTGGCGCTCCATTCGGGCACTTTCTTCCTCAAAAGTTGCCTTGCCCCAATCTGCCGCAATGCCAATGAAACGTCAGTGCCGACGGGCGCCTTCTTCAAGGCGAGCGTCGGCACGTCGGCGTTCAGGTTTTCCCTGATAAACTGTTTTGTGATCTCGTTCAAAATCAGATTTTCTTCAGATTCAGGACTTCCAAGTCGGTGAGGAATCGCCACTCGCCGCGAGGAAGCTTGTATTTGTCGAGACCGGCGAACATGACGCGGTCGAGTTTGGTGACTTCATAGCCGAGGTGTTCGAAGATGCGGCGCACGATGCGATTGCGGCCTGAGTGAAGCTCGATGCCGATTTCCTTCTTGCTTTCGTCGTCTTCCACATAGGCGATGGCGTCGGCAGCGATGGGGCCGTCGTCCAGCTCAATGCCTTCGGCGATGCGAAGCATGTCGTTCTTGGTTAAGGCTTTGTCCAAAAACACATGGTACAACTTCGGGATTTCGCTGCTCGGATGGGTCAGTTTCTTGGCCAAGTCGCCGTCGTTGGTAAACAGCAGCAGGCCTGTGGTTTGCTTGTCGAGGCGACCTACAGGATAGACGCGCTCGGGGCAAGCATTCTTGACGAGTTCCATCACGGTGTCGCGCTCGTAGGGGTCGTCAGAGGTTGTGATATAGCCTTTGGGCTTGTTGAGCAGGATGTAACGCAACTTTTCCCGGTTGAGTGTTTGGCCGCCATACACCACTTTGTCTTCGGTCTTCACTTTGTAGCCCATGGTGGTGATCACTTCGCCGTTCACCATCACGCAGCCGGCCTTGATGAGGTCGTCGGCTTCGCGGCGTGAGCAAATGCCACAGTCGGCCAGATATTTGTTCAGACGGATTTCGCCCGTGGCTTTCGGCCTGTCGTAGAGCGGGTCTTTCTCTCTCACAAAGCCCTTGCGGCCACGGCGCGGCTCGTCGTCACCGAAACGGCGGTCACGGCGGTCGTCGTCAAATCTTCTTCTTGGTCTGTCGTCGTCGAAGTGGCGGCGAGGACGGTCGTCGTCGTGGAAACGACGTTCTCTCGGACGGTCGTCGTCGAAGCGGCGGCGTGGTCTGTCATCGTCGTCGAAACGTCGTCTCGGACGGTCGTCGTCGTGGAAGCGACGTTCTCTCGGACGGTCGTCGTCGAAGCGGCGGCGTGGCCTGTCATCGTCGTCGAAGCGGCGGCGAGGACGGTCG
>CAMOCK010000063.1 GCA_946610645.1 uncultured Bacteroidales bacterium | reverse complement strand
GCATCGATATCCTTGTCAACAATGCAGGTATCACGAAGGACACTGCGCTGAAGCGCATGACCGAGGAACAATGGGATGCCGTCATCAACGTGAACCTCAAGTCGGTGTTCAACTTCACCAAGGCTGTGCAGCCCGTCATGTGGAAGCAGGCTGGCGGCAGTGTCATCAACATGAGCTCGGTGGTGGGCGTTTCGGGCAATGCCAACCAGTGCAACTACAGTGCTTCCAAGGCCGGCATCATCGGCTTCACGAAGAGCGCGGCCAAGGAGATGGGTGTGCGTGGCATCCGCCACAACGCCATCGCCCCTGGCTTCATCATCACCGCCATGACCGATGCCTTGCCTGAGGATGTCCGTAAGGCTTGGGAGAGCCAGATTCCGCTGCGTCGTGGCGGCACGCCCGAGGATGTGGCCAACGTGGCCCTCTTCCTCGCCAGCGACCTGTCGTCGTATGTGACGGGCCAGGTGATTCACTGCTGCGGCGGGATGAATTGCTGATTTTTTTGACACGGGACGCGAGACTTCGGGACGCGGGACGGCCTGTCGGGGCAGCCTACTGGGGATAGCCTACCGGTGTGCTGCCGTAGGCCGCGACCTACGGTTAAGGAAGTTGCGTCTTTCAGACGCGGACTGCTACCCGAAGACCATACTTGAAAACGATAGCAGAAGGGAAGCCTCGCCAAACGGTGGGGCTTTTTTGGCTTATAATCTGCTCAATTTGGGTAAAAAACAGCAAATTGAGCAGATTATAAGTATATAGGGATAGTTTTACTGCAAAAGATTACTTTTCGTTCAGTTTGATTTGGTTGTAAATCGTTCTATCTATTTTGAGTATTTTTTTCCAATCATTAGGCTTAACTTTCAACTGTATGTTCTGATTCTCCATTCCATAAAAAGACAACACAGGTGGTTCGTCTGAATGTATTTTGTGTAGCTCTTTTCGGGTAAAAATGATGAAGAACCTACAATCCCATTTGTTTCTGTTTTGTTCAGTGAATAAATGGGTCACATTCTTGCCTATAATGGTATCTTTATTCATAAACACAATAGAATCAACCTTAAACGCTTGTTTATTTGAAAAGGTTATTCCTACGCTAATAGTGTCATTGTGCGGTCTTATGGTTTGGTCGAAATAGCAGGCATAATTGCAGGATTGGGATAGTTTCAACGGCTTGATGAAATATAACATTCCACCTTCAACGTTTCTTGAGACATAGCTTTTTTGGATATTTTGCCCTGACAAGCAAACTGAGCACAATAATAGAAACAGGGTTGTTATTTTTTGTCTTTTGTTCCTCATGATAAGTTTTAAATAAAAGAGGCCATCTGTAACAGACAGCCCCTCTCTTATGATAATAATTCAGACTCTATTCTCCGTAAACGATAGTTTGATAGGAAGAACTGATTACGCCTCCAAGAATGGAGGTAGTTTTCACATCAACAGCACTAATTTTGGTGATTCCGCCATTTTTCGCAGCTGCGTTGATTCCACCATCGCCCGTGGTTATTAAACCACCGAAAACAGCAGTGTGGCGGGAAATACCAACTTTCATGTTGTTGTTGTGCGAATTTGAAGTGACAGCAAGAGGAGCTGTCGAGGTGCAACTGGATGCAAACACTGTGATGAGTGCAACACCTAAGAAAAAGAATAATTTTTTCATTTTTTTGATTTTTATGTGAGACTTTAGTTCTAAATATTGTATGTCGCAAAAATACCCACAATCCTCTAACCCTCAACATTTTCCACCTAACTCATTTTACCAATAAAACTGAAAGATTTTACCACAAAACCACAACCATTATTTCGTTTTCCCTGCCTCCAAATACGCCGAACATTCCTTGAAGAAATCATAATCCAATGCCTTGCAAATCTCGAAAAGCAAGGGCATGGAAATCCATTGCGAGCGATAGGCTTTGTAGATGTTTTCGGGGGTGCAGTGTACTTGTTTGGCGAGCCAAGTGGCTGTGCGGCCTTGGCGGGCAAGTTCGGCTTTGAGAAGCTGGCCTATGTGGAAGTCGTTAGGGTCTTGTGGCGTGTTAGTATTCATGGCGTTGGACGTTTGGTAGGACTTCCGCCCTTGCCTGCAAGCCATGAAGAAAGGCGCTCACCTTTCGTTTCATTGCTTATTAACTTGGAAGGCTCTGGTAAACCAATGCGGTAATAAGCACGAAAAAGCTTGCGCCATAAAACGCAAACTTTCCGCTTGCTTATTCTCCCGCAAAAATTTACCAGATTTTTCCAAGTGAGAACAAGAGCGTAAAGCTCAATGGTTATGTTATGTTAGGATGGTTTGTTTGTCTTTGCTTTAATTTGTTGTTTTATAGTTTGTTATTCAATTATCTCTCTTGCCCATTCAGGCAGTTGCCTTTCCACTCCCATTAGGTCCTGCAATAACAATCAATACTGGCTTTTTGTGCTTTGTTTCCATCAGTTGCTTCCGTATTGCTGTTGGTACATTTCTCTTATTTCATTGAAATAGCGCTCAATGGCAATGTCGTATTTTTCCCGTGCCTCTTCCGCCACTTCCCGCATGATGTAAGCCAACATCTCGTCTGTCGGTTCTTCCAACGAAGTCAATCTGTAGGCGTTGATTTCTTTCTCTGACATGGTTTCGCTTTTAATCTGAAGGCAAAAATAGGAATATTTTTTGAAACGTGGATGCGAACAAATCTATTTCTTATTAAACGCCTCCAAAACCTTCGCCGAATAGGTCTTTGAAACCGGCACCGATTCTAATCCCTCGCGCTCAAAGTCGATGACGAAGCCGTCGGCCTCGTTGTGCAATACGCTCACCTTGCTGATATTGACGATATAGGAACGGTGGCAGCGCATCAAACTGCTGGAATCCAAACAGTTGTCCTCGATGGTCTTCATCTTGCAGCGCAACATATAGCTCGCAATGTTGCCACTACGTTGGTAAAACACGTTGATGTAGTTGTCCTCGGCCTTGATGTAGTAGAGGTTGTCGAGCTTCACGCTCAGCTTCAGGTTGCCGTTGTTGTCCATCAGGTTGATGATTTCGGTGTGCTCGGGCAAGGCTTCGTTGTCCGATTCCACGAGGTCGCTCTTGGTGAGCATCAGGCGCTGTTGGGTGTCCTTGAGGAGCATCACCAAGTCGACGATGCTGTAGGGCACGGCCAAGGCAATGAAGGTGATGAGCAGGCTCTTGGCGAAGATGTAGACAAAACTGTAGTCTGTTGCCTGTATGTGAAAATATGAAATGCAAGCATGATAGGTGGCAATCAGCACGATTTCGAGGAAAAGCCAAAGGAGGTAGAGCCACATCGGGAAGTGCCGTAATTTCTTGACGGCGAAGGTCATCAGCACGCGGCTGCAAGCCAGGAAAAACGTGCCCGTGCCAACAAAGGCCACCGTGTTGAGGAAGTGGCTGTGGGTGCCGAGTTGGAACCACGAGGTGTCGGAGAAGGGCGTGTAGGCGGTCAGAAACACCAAAGCGAACAGTGTCGAGATAATCACATTGAGCGACTGCCCGACAGGTTCTGTCAGGCATTCAGGCGTTTGCGTTATCAGTCGTTTTGGGAATTTCATCGCTTCTTTCTTCAAAATTCGCGGCAAAGATACAAAAAAAACATTCGGAATGGAAAACTACAGATTGTGCGGATTGGACAAATTGGGTTTTAAATGTGGCAGCCAAGGTTGAGGATGGATACGGGTTGAGGAGACAAAAAGTTCATGCAAGATTTGCATCCGACTTCAAAACCTCCCAAACCAAACTGCCTTCAAAGCCCTTCTGCATAGCGTATGCGGCCAATTTGCGTTTTTTCTCGAAATCGTTTTCAGCTTTCACGGTCTTGGCTTTTGTCCTCAAGATGTCGATAAGACGCTGGCGGTAGACTTCTTCGTCGGTTTGCCCAAGGGCTTCGTCGATAATCTCTTTGCCGATGCCTTTCTGCATGAGATGGAAGCGGATCTTGTTCACGCCCCAGCCGCTCTGGTTGAGCTTGCCGCGCACGAAACTCCGCGCAAACCGCTCGTCGTTTACGAAACGGTTGTCCAACAGATAGGCCATGATCTCGTCTTTCGATTCTCGCGTGATGTCGTAGGTTTTCAGCTTGTCGCGCACGTCCTTCACGCAACGCTCCTGATAGGCGCAGTATTTGGCCATCTTGTCCAGCGCCTGATCGAAGGTGAGGGGAGAGGTGGGCTTTTTCGGCATCAGCAGTCGATTTTGAGGTCGCCTTCCTTGATCCAGCCGATTTTGCGGAAAACTAAACCAAAGAGCCAAGTAAGGACGGCGGGCAGCACGAAGCAAACCAACAACAACCCGATCCACATGTTGGTGCCGCCGTCGGGCATGGCGGTGTAGATTCCGATGGGCCCGACGAGGCCACAGGTGCCCATGCCGGAGCCGATGGGGATGTTTTCCAAATGGAAAATGCAAGTGGAAACCGGTCCCGTGATGGCCGATGTGAGCAGCACGGGAATCCAGATTTTGGGGTTCTTCACGATGTTGCCCATTTGCAGCATCGACGTGCCGAGACCTTGCGCCACGAGGCCGCCCCAACGGTTTTCCCTGAAGCTCAGGATAGCGAAGCCAATCATTTGTGCGCAACAGCCCGCTGTGGCCGCGCCGCCTGCCAGTCCGCCCAAGCCGATGGCGAGGCAGATGGCCGCCGAACTAATGGGAAGTGTCAAAACCATGCCGATGACCACCGAAACGACGATGCCCATCAGCAGGGGCTGCATCTGCGTGGCGTTTTCGATGAAGGCACCGAGGGCGGTCATTACCTTATTAATAGGTGCGCCAACCGCATAAGCCACGAGCACGCCGCTGATGATAACCACGGCAGGGGTGACCAAGATGTCGACTTGGGTCTCCTTGTAGACCATCTTGCCCAGCTCGATGGCCACGACGACGGCAGCGTAGGCTCCCATCGGGCCGCCGAGTTCGTTGCCCGCGATGCCCACTGCTATCGCACTGAACAGCACCAAACCCTCGCAGCCGAGCTTGTAGGCAATGGCCACGGCAATGGCCGCTCCAGTGGCGGCCTTGGCGTATTTGGCGATGGTGGCGAAGGCCTCAATGCCGGTCTTGTCGCCAAGGGTCTGGAAGATGGTGCCGATGAGCAGCGAGGCAAACAGACCCAACGCCATAGCACCAAGGGCATCGACAAAATAGGCTTTCCATGTTGTGTCGATGCCCTTGCGCTGTAGAAAAGTTTTGAACGTGCTCATCCTTTTTGACTATTGACTATGACCATTGACAATGACTATGACCGCTTTTACTTAGATGAAGAAGTTCTTCCGTATGGTTAAAGCGGTCATTGTCATAGTCACAAGTCATTGTCAAAAAAACTAAAACTCAATCCCTTCAATGCCGTTTTCCTTCATCAGGTCGGCGAGTTTGGTGTCGTTTTCGTCAACAGCGGCGATGCAGTTGGTGACGATACGTATTTGCTTGGCGGGATAGAATTCCATCAGGTCTTTGGTGGTTTCATAGACGCAGTAGTCGGTGGCGATGCCGCAGATGTCGATGCCCTCGAATTTCTCAAACTCTTCGATGGTGCGGCGCAACTTCTCTCCGTTGTAGTCGTTTTGGAAGATGCTGAATTCCTCTTTCTCGGCCAAGTTGCCTTTTCCCATGTAATGCACTTGGTAGCCTTTGTCGATCAGGGCGTGGAGGGTTTGGTCGAGCGTGGCATACACTTCTGCACCCTTGGTGCCTTGCACGCAGTGGGGCGGGAAGACACCGCCCTGCTCCTTGAACGAGCAGTGGTTGGCAGGATGCATGTCTTGGGTGACGATGATCCATCTGTAGTTTTTCCATTGCTCGTCCTTGATGGCGTGTTCCAGTCGGGTGAGGACCTCGGCGCCTTTGGCGGTGGCCAGTGCGCCGCCTTCAACGAAGTCGTTTTGCGGGTCGACGATGATGAGCAGCCGGTTGGGATGATGGTTGAAGCCGAGTTCAACCACGGGGGTCTCAGCGATGGCGGGTACTTCTTCAGATTGTGCTTCTTGTTTCGGGCTTCTGTTGCCGCATGAAGCGAATACGAATGCTGTGGCGAGCACTATGGCTCTCAATAAAACATGTCTTTTCATGGCCAATTATTTTCTTATTGGTTCTTCTTGTTTTTGCGTTTTCCGCAGAGGTAGCACATGCCGAGTGCGGTGAGCACCCATGCGCCGCCACCTATCGGTGTCCAGTCAAGCGGGTTGTCGTGGTTGGGCATTTCGGGGATGACGAAACCAGTGCCTCCGCCTACTGGGATACGGTCGCTTTTGTAGAATTCGTCTTCATCGAGGATGAAAATACCTGATTGGGCAATGGCCTGAGTCGTTCCAAGGAGCATCATCAGTTCGATAAGCGTCAGTAGTATGTATTTTCTCTTTTTCATGGTCTTGTCCCTTTCTTAATTTCTTTCGATCACGATTTTTTGCACTCTCGATTTCCCGTTGTCCGTCAGACGGAGTACATACACGCCTGCGGCAACCTTCGGAATTCCGAAGCTGCTTTGTCCGCCGTTGGCGCGGCCTGTCATCAGGCGGCGGCCGGTCACGTCGAACATTTCAACATATCCGTTGCCATTGACGACCAGTTCTTCGCCAAACTGGAAGGCGAAAGGCTTGAGGCCTTCTGGGTCGGGGTCTTCATTCTCTTCCACGCCCACGCAGTCGAACACGAGCTTGAAGCGCGACAGGTAGTCGTCCTTGTTGCCTTCGAACTTGTATTCGGTCGCTGTCAGGCAGTCCACGTCGGCGCCAGCGATGTTGTCGATGAGGTGGACGTAGTTGAACTGTCCGTTCTCCATGGTCCAGGTGATGGTGTAGGTGCCGTCTTCCGAGGGCCTGAAGCGCACCGGCACAGTGCTCACGCCGGCAGGTGTGAACAGCGTCTGGTAGTCGGTGTCGTTCCAGCGGGCGTAGATGAGTCCGTCGCCGATGTGCAGGTTCTTCATCTTCTCGCCACCGCCTTCGTCGGGACGTCCGATTTCCACCGTGGTGTAGTCGCCCTTGCCGTTCTCGTCGGTGCAGAACAGGTTCACCAAGGGGTAGTCCAGGCCGCCTCTGAAGGGCGACAAGCTCTTGCCGGCCTTGCGCATACCTTCGTTGAAGGTGATGCTTTCGGTGATCACATCGGGGAAGGTAGTGGCCATGTTGGGTTTCAGCTTGATGAAGAAGCCTTGGTGTGGGTGTATGAGGTTGTCGGCGGCTGCCGAGTTCTTCGAGCCTCCAGCGGTGTAGAACTTGTAGCTGTAGTCGTCGTCGTCGCGCACGGCAAAGGTGGGCTGGTCGAGCGTTTCGCGGTTGGTCTTCTCGAATTCGCCGAAGTCGAGGTAGCTCTGGTAGGGGTTGCCCACAAGGGCGAGGCTGCGCCATTCTTGGTCGTAGCCCGAGAGGTTGGGCGAGTGCGTGTTGAATGACGACCTGGTGACCGTCGTGGTCTTGTCGCCCACGTTGAGCATACCGTCGGCCATCATCATCGACTCGGAGGAGAGTGCCACAAGGTAGCCCTTGCCGCTCACGAAGGTCTCGTCGTTCTCCAGAGGGATGTTGAAGTGGTTCTTCTTGGGTTGGCCGTCGTGATCGAGGTGCCAGTGGTCGCTGTTTCCGAGGTAGGAGTTGCGTTTGTAGTTGATCCAGTGGTAGTATTCTTCGTTGTATTCGTAGAAGTCGTAGAATCCGCCAACGCCATCGTCGTTGAGGTTGTCTGTATCGTTGTATCCAGCGCCTCTCCAGCTGCCGTAAGGCGTGTTGGTGGGGAAGTAGCCTGCGTTGGCGCCTGGGGCCCAGGTGGTCTTCGGTGGGTCAAACTCGGCGTGGCTGCTCCAAATGTTGTCAGGATGGTAGGGCTTGCCAAGAATCTTGTCAACCCAAGTGGGGTCGTTTTCATAGTGGTACACGATACCAATCGGGACCTCGTTGATGGCCGAGCTGAACAGGTGCCAGTTGGGGTCGGTGGTTTCGTCGGCATCGCCTCCGCGATCGTTGCGGAGCACGGTACCCACGCGGGCCTTGAGGCCGGTGGCTTCGGCAGCTGCGCCTCTCACCTTGATACCGACATCCTCGTTGATGGCGAACATGACGTTGGGGTTGGCAACGCCACTGGTGTTGCTCACGGTGATTTCCGGCTCATCATTCTCCTTGTTGGCCTCATAGAGATAGATGGCGGGAGTGGGGTAGGTGGCCGTCTCCAATGCGGTGTATTCTTTCAGAAGGTCGTTGACGTCGGTCCTGTAGTCCATATAGATGCCGTCTTTCGAGCCTACCGCGTTCCATCTGCCTTCGAGGGTCAGTACGGGGTCGGTTTCGCTCTTCTTGTAGTTGTGGATGGGCAGGTCGTCGTTGATGGTGGTGGCCATGCTACGCATCCACGGGTGGTAGGTCTTGGTGTCTCCGTTCTTTTCGTTCACCCAGTTATCGAGGGCTGTCTCCAAGCCGCCACGGAAGGTCTTGTTCACAAGTCCGTTGGCATATCCTGTGTAATCGCTTTCAACCAAATTGTTGTCCTTGTCGTAGATCTTGTGGTCGCGGTGCTTGAAGCCGTACTTGCCGTCTTTGCGCACGGTGGCTGAGTAGGTGCCGTGGCCCGTGGGGTCGTTGCCGGCGCGTTTGTAAACGCCGCCGCCTACGATGTTTTCATAAGGGGCATAGTTGTATTTCATGTTATCGCCGTTGTTGGTCCCGGCCAACCATCCGAAGATGCTCTCGCCACCTTCTTTTTTGGGCTCATCGCCTTGCAGACGGCTGTAGTTGTTTTCCACATTGCCTTCGTTCACGCCGACGAGACCGCCGATGTAGATATTGATCGTCTCACTTCCCTCCGTGTAGGTGGCTGGGTAATGCTCGTCGGGGAAGAGGGGGTTGGCGAAGCTGTTGTAGAGGCTGCCGCCTGCTTCCACATGGCCGGCGAGGCCGCCCGTGTAGGCCGTAGCGCTCTTGATGATGGGAATGCCGACTGTGGAGTGGACGAGGCCGCCATTCTTGATGAAGCCGGCGATACCGCCCACCTTGGTGGTGCTCTTCTTGCTGATGGCCACGTCGAACTTGGAGCGGGCTTCACATGCGCTGACGGCGGCATCTTTACCCACGATACCGGCGATACCGCCCAGCGTGTAGTCCACATTCGTTTTGTCGGTCATGTATTTGCAGCTGTCCACGAAGAGGTTCTTCACAACGGCTCCTTCGCCCAGTTCGCCGAACACGCCGAACTTCTTGATACCCGTCAGGTAGCGGCAGTCGATGCCGGTGATGTAGTGGCCGTTGCCGTCGAAGGTGCCTTTGTATGTGTGGTCGTCATTGTCGGTATAGAGGGCGCTGCTTCCGGAAGAGATGGCGGACGGGTTGTCGTCGTTGAACTTGGTCACCGAGCCGATGGGCACCCAGAGGTGTGCCTCCAAGTCGATGTCGGCCATCAGCTTGGCCTTGGCCTTGGAGTTCTTGGTCTCTTTGTATTGTTCGTGGTTGTTGGCGTCGCCGTTTATGAAGCTGTTCAAGCCGTTCACATAGTTGCAGAACCAAGCCAAGCCTTCTGCGCTGTAGATCTCCCATTCCAAGGGCGTGTCGTTGTCGTTGGTGTTGGCTTCGGGGTTGGTGATTTTGTAGTGGCCGAGCCAATCACCGCCGTTTCCTACACCAGCCATGGGGTTGTTTATTTCCGGGTCTTTACTGACGGCGGGATTGGTCCAGCTGCCCCAGAGATAGATGAACTTGGAGCGGAAGGGTTGCGTGATGAATTGGGTGTGGATGGCGATGTAGGTGTCGGTGTCCTCAAAGATGGAGCCGTCTTTGTCGAGTTTGAGCTTGTTGGTGGGCATCAATGAAGCAAGCCAGGCTTCGTAGGTGTCCATGGTGGCGTAGTTTAAGGGGTCTTTTAGGGTGCTTTCATCCAAGGCATTGTTGTATTCCTTTCCGAATTCGTAGGAGGTGGCGATGGCGGGGCAGAAGCCATGACCCACGTTGAAGCCGAGGCTGGTGTAGGGCTTGTCGCCATCCTTGCCCGAGATGTCGGACAGCAGGGTCAGCACGTTGGCATCGTCGTCGCCAGCGGCATTGGCCGTGTGATCGAAGCTGTAGTCGTTGCGCGAGAGGAAGATGTTGTTCCTTTCGTTGTCGGCCGGGTTGCTGCTGATGTCGTCAGAGGTCATCAGTGTGGTCATTTCGGTGTAGGTCTCATCGCTCACGGCCTTGTTGAAGGCGAAGTTGCGGTTCACCTTCAGGGCGTGTTTATTGACGCCGTCGGTGGGTTTTTCGCCAATGTAGAGACGTCCGGCCAGATAGATGCCGCCGCCGGTTTTGCCATGGTTCACCCAGTTGCCGTTCACTTCGCAGTGGCCTTTCATTTGCATATAGGCGTTCTTGTCGATGTAGATGCCGCCGCCAGCTTCGGCAGCGTAGTTGAGGATGATCTTGCCTTTGGTTTCTTCCGTTTCGCCACCAGCGAAGATGAGCTTGGTGGGTTCGGTATCGTCGTTGGTCATGAAGATGCCGCCGCCGCGACCAGCCTTAGCGGTGTTTTTCTCGATGATGGGGTTGTCGATGGGCTGGAGTGCCTCGCGGGTGCTGCGTTCTTCTTGGATGGTGTCGGCCTTTTTTACGGTGTCGGTTTCAACCATGTCATATTCCTCGTCCCAGTCCCAAGGCTCGCTGGCCGGGGCGGGATAGATGTCGCGTGGGCGGGGGGTAGGAGCATTGTAGGAAGTCGGGTTGCCCTTGCTGGATTCAAAGTTGGCAACGTATGTGGCATCGCCCGTCACGTTGAATTCGTAAGTCGTTTCAGTGGAAACTTCCTCGCCGTTCAAGGTCCAGTTGACGAAGGTGTAGCCTTCGTTGGCCGTGGCCGTGATGGAGACAGGGCTGTTATAGCTGAGGCCTGTGCCGCCGCCGCTCACGGTGCCGCCTCCATCGGGGCTGGCAATGAGGGTGATGTCGTAGGTGGCAACTTTGAACGTGGCCGTCAGCGTGGCGTTTTGGGTGCCCATGGTGAAGGTCACGGGGTTTTTGTCGCTACCCGAAATGTTTCCGGAGCTCGCCGTCCAGCTATCCAATTCATAACCTGCCACAGGGTTGGCGTACACACTGACTTGTTCGCCTTGGTTCATACCGACAATGGTCGGGTTTACCGTTCCTTGTGCCTCGTTTGCGCTTACCACGTTAAGGACGTAGCTCTTGGTCTTGAAGGTGCTGGCCGCTTGTTTGGCGTAGGCGATGTTGCCATCTCCCTTGTAGTAGTAGGCGCGATAATAATAGGGGGTGTTGGGTGTGAGCCCAGTGGCGTTCAAGGTGTAGGGGAAGGTGTTACCATTGGTAGCTGTGATTTCGCCTTCCACAAAGTTGTCTGTTCCCTTGGTGGGGTTGGCTGCGGTGCCCCAGCAGATGCCATATTTGCCGCCCCTGAGATAGCCGTTGATGTCGCGGCTGACGATGGTGCCGCCCAAGGTTGCGCTGTTGTGGGTGATGGTGCTGGCTCCGTCGGTTTTCATGGAGGGCAGGGTGACAAACTCTTGCACTGGGCTATAGACGATTTCGGCAAGCTTGTTGTCAGCGTCTGGCTCGTTCACACTGGCGTAGGCTCTCACATAATACTTCGTGTTGGAGTATTTTTGAACCTTGTTTGCGTAGTTGTATTCAAGCGGATCGGACAAGTCGCCCGTGTTTTCTTCGAAGCCCGAATCGGTGTAGTCCGAAGTCATGCGCGAGGGGTTGTCGCTGGTGCTCCAGCACACGCCGTAGGTCTTGACGTTTTTGGTGCCTTTCGGGGTGACCTTTGCATTGAACGTGGCCGTGTTTTGGTGGCCTGCTGCTGCATTGGCGTCGTAGGCTATGTCGCTGATGGTCTTGGTTTCCACCTCTGGTTCGTCGTAGGCCGTCTTGAACCTCACATAGTGCGAGGTGGTGTGGGTGCCCACGCTGTTGGTGGCATACACCCAGAGGTAGTAGTTGGTGCCCTCTGCCAGTCCGCTCAGCGGCACTTCAAATGTGTTGTTCACCAAAGTGCCACCGGGCTGGTTGATGTCGGCGGCGTCGGCTATGTTCTCCGTGGAACTCCATTTGAGGCCCCAGTCGGTGACTTGGGCGCCGCCGTCGTTCACCGAGCAAAGTGCCTTGGCCGAATACTTGTTGATTTCCACCACTCGGTTGATGATGACTTTAGGGATGTTCGTGGGCAGGGTGGTGAAATTGAACTTGTTGCTGTAGCCGTAGCCTGCGTTGTTTTTGGCGTAGGTGCGCACATGGTAGGTGGTGTTCAGTTTCAGGGTGTCATCCGTGCCGGGCATGTGCACTGTGAAGTTCTCGTTCACGGCGGGGATGTCGGTAGTGAGGTCGTAGTTGTAGCAGCCTTGAGCACCCACTTCGGGTTGTTCGTTGGTGCGGCTCCACACAATGCCGTAGTTGGTGATGGCCGAGGTGCCGGCGTCCTTGATGGCACCGGTGATGTCGGCGCAGTGTTGGGTGATGGTCGAAATATCGATGTTTCTCACGATGGGCTTGCCGGCATCATCCTTGGTGAAGAACTGCGTGGTTGCGGTAACCGAGGAGTTGGAGATGTCGGTGCCCGGGTTGGCGATGTTGGAGGCGAAGGCACGCACATAGTAGGTCGTTCCTGGTTTGAGGACGATAGGATTTGGTGTGTCCTGCGAGGCCTTCTTGGCGAAGGTGTAGCCGCTGCTGGGGGCCGTGGTGAACACGATGGTGTGGTCGCCGTCGGCATGGATTTCCGGGTCGTCGTCTTCGCTGATCACGAAGCCGTATAGGGTGATGTTGTTCCAGTTGGTGGAGCTTGGCATGGTGAACGAGAAATGGGCGTCGTTGGCGGTGATTTTGGTTGGATCAACCACCACGAGATTGTTGCCCATGTCGGGGGTGTTTTTCAAAGTGACGAAGCTCACCGTGTCGCCGTAGGCCGTGCCGTTGCCGTTGGTGGCGTAGGCGCGGGCGAAGTATTTCTTGCCCGGGGAAAGCGGAGACTGGGTGGACGAAGGCAGGTTGAGGGTGAAGAAATATTCGTCCTCGAAAGTGCCATCTTCATGCACTTCCAAGACACCCGGCTTGGTCAATTCGAGATCCGACAAGCTACCGAGGTTGCCGTCTTTTTGGATATAGACCACGCCGCATGTGGTGGCGCCGTTGGAATAAAGCAGCTTGCCGCTGCCTTCCGCGCTGTTTTTGGTGATGTTGGCCACGGTGCCTGAGATGACGGAGGGCTTGTCGCTGAAGGTGGTGAATTCCAGCGCGTCGCTTTCGCCTGTCAGCGGGGCTGCGTTGGTGGCGAATGACTTGGCGGTGTAGGTGTTGTTGGCGCTGAGGTCGGTCACCTTGATTCTGTAGCAGCCGTCGTCGCCGGTGGTGTGGTTGGGGTTGTTGGAGTCGAAGGTGGTTTGGGTGCCGCCGATTTCGATGCCATGCGAGGCGATGTTGCTGGTGCCTTTGTCGATGACGTGGTAGTGCACGATGGCTTCGGTGCTGCTGAGGATTTCAACGTCCATGACGGTGACTACGGGTTTGCCTTGTCGTTTTTGGATGTTGAACTCGCCGCCGCCGCTCCACACGCCGCCGCCGTCGCCGCCTACCGACTTGTTGTTGGCGATTTTGCCGCCGAACATGTCGATGGTGCCGTTGGCGATGTAGATACCGCCGCCGTTGCCGGTTTCGGCGATGTTGTCGATGATGTGGTCGCCGTTGAGGTAGATGTCGCCGTTGTGGTTGTTGATGCCGCCGCCGTTCACCTTGGCGTAGTTGCCACGGATGACGGAGGCGTTAGAGTTGGAGCCGACGAGGCTGGGGCCGGTGGTGATGCTACCCGTTTGGGTGTAGATGCCGCCGCCTCTGCCGTTTTCGGCGCGGTTGTCGCTGATTTCGCAGCCATACACGAGGATGGAGCCGTCGTGGTTGTCCAAGCCGCCGCCGTTGATGTTGGCCTTGTTTTTAATGATTTGCGAGTTGTGGGCGTAGATGGAGCCGTATTTCAGGTAGATGCCGCCGCCGCGACCTGTCGGGTTGGTGGCGGTGCCGTCTTCGCCGCGTGTCTTGTTTTCTTTCAGTTCCGAGTTGAGCAGGCGGATGGTGAAGCCCGTCGCGCTGCCGTGGGGGCCTTCGCAGAAGATGCCGCCGCCGTTGCCCAAGCTCGAGGTGTTGTTGCGCATGCTGGCGTAGCGTGCATCGACGCGACCGGTGTGGTTGTTGATGCCGCCGCCGTTCAGCTTGGCGAGGTTGTTGAACACCTGTGTGCCGTCGTTGCGGGTGGGGCGGGGGAGGGTGGACGGGAAGGGCAGGATGTTGACGTCGCCGACGTAGGTGAACACGCCGCCGCCACGGCCTTCCTGTGCCATGTTGTTGTTGAGCGAGCCGCCGTAGATGTTGATGTCGCCGGCGTGGTTGTTGGCGCCACCGCCGTTTTCAGTGGCCGTGTTGTTGTCCACATGGGCGTTGTGCAGGAAGATGGTGCCGCTGTTGGCATAGATGCCGCCGCCCTTCTTGGCCTTGTTGTAGGTGATGGGGGTCTCGTCGTCGCGCTCGTTCTTGTTTACCCAAACGGTGCCGCTGTGCGTGTTGAGGGCACCGCCGTTCTCCTCGGCCCAGTTGTAGTTCAGTTTCGAGGTGAAGCGCTTCGACGCGCCTTGGCCGTGCTCGATATAGTCTTCCACGTCGATGTTGCCTCGGTTGGTGTAGATGCCGCCGCCGCTGTTTCCGGCCTTGTTGCCACGGCCGTTGAGCGTGGTTCCGTCGTAGTAGTCGTCGCCGCCGATGACGCAGCCGTAGATGTCAACGAAACCGTCGTGGTTGTTGATGGCGCCTCCGTTGCGGTTGGCGAAGTTGTTTTGCATGACCACGTCAGTGGCTTTGATTTTGCCGAATTGCAGATACACGCCGCCGCCGCAGCCCTTGCTGATGGTCTGGCCATTGTCTTCATTGACATAGCTGCCATCGCCCGACAAGGCCTTGTTGCACTTCAGATCGACATACTGCAAGGTGACGAAGGTGGTGTTGGTGCCGCCCGTGGCGGGTTCGCCCATGCAGAAGATGGCGCCGCCGCTGCCTTTGGTGGCCTCGTTGTTGTTGATGAGGATGCGCTCGTTGGCATCGTCGCTGTTGCCTTGTACGTGGATCTTGCCGTTGTGGGTGTTCAGTCCGCCGCCGTTCAGATTGGCCTTGTTGCCGGTGATTTCGGTGCGACGGGCTTCGTTTTGCACCGTGGCAGGCGTACCCCAGATATTGATACCGATGTTGCCCGACTTGGTGTAGATGCCGCCGCCGCTGCCGGCATTATTGGTGTTGTTCTTGCCGGCCTCGTTGTTGCGGATGTAGCACGACTGCACGTTGATGTTGCCTGCTTGGTTGTTGACGCCGCCGCCGTTCAGCTTGGCGGTGTTGTTGTCCACGGTGCAGAGGTTCATGTCGATAAGGCCCTGATACAGGTAGAGGCCGCCACCACAGCCAGAGACAAGTCCGGCATAAGTGCCAAATTCAGATTGGTTGCCGGTGCCGTTGGTGGCATCGTTGTTGCTCAGGTTTACGCGGCGCAGCAAGACGTAGCGGTCGCCGTCGGCGTCGCCGAGGCAGAAGATGCCGCCGCCGCTGCCGTTCACAGCCTCGTTGTCCTTTATTTCAATAAGGTGTCCGCCTTGGCTGTCGTGGTTGCCATAAACGGCCACTTTACCCTTGGTGTCGCCGTCTTTACCCGTGAAGATGCCGCCGCCGTTCAGTATGGCTTTGTTGTTGTTGACTATGGTTTTTAACGTTGCGTCTTCGTCTTCATTGGGGTTGATGGTGACCAAGCCACCGTCGGTGTGTACGCCGCCGCCGGTGCCGGCGGGGTTGCCAGTGGTGACAGTGGTAGCGGCAGGGGTTGCTTTGCGGTAGCCAGCCTGGTTGTAGCAGATCTCACTGCTTGTGATGGTGACGGGGCCTGACTTGGTGTAGATGCCGCCGCCTCTGCGACTGGCAATGTTATATTTAATATAGGAGTGGTCGATTTTGACATTGCCATTTTGGGTGTAGATGCCGCCGCCGTTGTAGCCGCCAGTGTTGCTTCCGGCATTGTTGCCCTCGGCAATGCTTGTGCCGCCGATGGTGCTGCCAGTGATGTTGATTTCGCCACTGTTGAGGTAGATGCCGCCACCGTGTTGATTCGCATAGTTGGCCTTCATCTCCGAGTTGAGGAAATCGATCCAGGGATTCTCACCGTCACCTTTACAGAAGATACCGCCGCCATGCAACAAGGCTGTATTGGAGTTGATTTTGGAGTGGTCGAATCTGATGGTGCCTTCCTTGAGATAGACGCCGCCGCCACGGCCTTTGTTAGTGGTGGTTTCGTTGGAAAGGATGCGGCTGTACTCGGCTCTGATGTTGCCTTTAATGAGGCAAATGCCCGCTCCGCTGTATTGGGTCTTGTTTTCCTCGAAAAGGGGATTGTTGGCCTCGCCTGCTCCTTCCGTGCCGGCTATGGTCACGTCGCCTTGCTGCACAAACAGGCCGCCGCCGCCGTGGTCAGTGTCTGCTGTGGTAGTCGCTGTGGTATAAGCTTTGTTTTTCTTGATTTTGGTCCTGTCTTTCAGGGTCACAGTGGTCTGGAATTTCTGGTACTCGTTCCAGCCTGCGCCGTCGTTGATGGAATAGAGGTAGATGCCGCCGCCGTCAAGATAAGCATCGTTCTTATTGATGGTCATGTCGTAGGCCAGGCCTCCTGTGGTAAGCACGATGTCTTGCGCAGAATGGTCAGAATTTACTTCAGTAGGTGTTCCTGTTTGGTTGATACAAACGCCACCCCCGTTGCCGTTGAGGGCTTTGTTGCCCGTGATGTTGCCGTAACTCAACTGGCAGTTGAGCAGGTAGCAGCTCGCGTCTCTAACCAATACTCCTGAGACCGGATCTGTTCCTGTGCCTGCTTCTCTATAGATGAATATGCCGCCGCCGTGGTTGTATGCTTTGTTGTTCGAAATGGTGGCACCGTTTTGGTTCACCAACATCTTGTACGGGTCGTTAGGAATTCCGGAATCATAGTCATAGTAGATCTTGCCCACGTTATTTGTTAAATTGATGAGTCGTCCCCAAACCATGATGCCGCCGCCGTTGCCGGTTTCGGCCTCGTTGCCGTCGATAATGGTGGCCGCATCCATGGTGAGCTCGAGGTTTTTGGGATGGATTACGCCTGCGGCTGCTATGGTCTGACCTGCTTCGTCAAAACACATATAGTTGATGCCGCCGCCGTTCACTTTCGCCTTGTTGTTCAGGATTTTGCACCCAGTCAGCTCGAGGGGTGACTTGGCAATGATGCCGCCACCGCTTTTTTTGGTATAGTTTCCTTTGATGGTGGTGTTTTTGACTTGCATCGGATCGGCAACCAGTCCTTGCCAACGTATGCCGCCGCCGAAGTTGTTGTTGATGTTGCAACTGTCGATGGTCACGGATGCGGTGCAGCCCGAAGTGGAACGGATGGCGGAATCTTCGCCGTTATTGTTCGACAGGGAAGAGAACTTGCTGCGCTTGAGGACAACACTGCCACTGCCATGGGCCTTGCGCATCTGCCACTGGAGACCTATGCCCGGATAGCCAGTCTTAAAGTTTGTGCTAACTAAGTTGTGCAGCCAGCAATGGGTCAGTATTACATCGACATTTCTATCGGGTTGAGTAGCATTGTCGTTTAGCATCAAATAAATTCCGCCATGTGTGGCATCAGTAGCGGAGTTGATGCTGTTTTGGATGGTCACGTTGGTGAGGTGCAAGGTGCCGGTTTCAACTCTGAACAGGGGCTTCTTGTTTGTAGCTATTCCTGTATAGGTGGGAACTCCAGTAGTCATATTCACGCTGGTGATGTTGGCTGCGCCGTCGATGACGAACTGCCGCTTGGGGAGGTAGGTGGCCGTGTCTTGCTTCACGTTGCTCACGGTATACAATAATTGTTCTGGCTCAGGATCCAGTCCTTCAATGATCAACCTCTGATGGGAAGCCGCTCCTGCATCGTTGATAAGGAGGAAAGGACAACTGGTATTCTGACTAGTGGTGAAAGTTCCCACACGACGCAATGTGATGTCGGATTTATATTTGTCTTCGTCAAGTTTCAGCTTCAAAGTTCCTTTAGTAACTCTAAAGGCATTTTGATTACTACCCGATCCGTTGGAGAAACCAACCGGTTTGGTGGTTTGGAAGATGAAAGTCACCGTTGCATTGGCATTGTTTACATGTACGTTATAGAAGTGGTCGTACTTCGTGCCGGTGGTGGGATTGGGCGTTTCGCTCACATAGAACTTGTAGGCTTGTGGGCCGTTGGCGGTTGTGTTGTTGGCAGATGTGGCCACTTCGTTTGTCGAGGTGACATAATACGTCTTGTTAGTAGCAGACGTATGATTGAGCTCGAAAGTAGTTTGCCCAATTGCCTTCATTCCTCCGCCTATCATCAGAGTTAGCAAGGTGAGTGTTAAGAATCTTGTTTTCAACGTGTTGTTTTTTGTAATGTAACGTTGTTCCATAATTGCTTTTATTTAATATTTTTATTATCTATTAGGAGGTCTGTCGTGTTTTAAATTTGGCAAAGATACGCATAATAATTGAGATGGCTCCCAAAAAAAGTGGAAAAATGCGAAAAAGTGCGAAAAAAGGGTTTGAGGTGGCGCAAAAGGGTGCGGAATTAATGTGGGAAGCGGGAGCTGTGGGATGTGTCAAAGAGCGCATGGGTTGGGGGGCGCGCAAAAAGTGTGCCATAGAGCTGCGAGGCTGACGTCTTTTTGAGGTGGGAGGTGGGAGGTGGGAGGTAGGAGGTGGGAGTTAGGAAGTAGGAAGTAGGAGGTGGGAGTTGGGTTAGGCGATGGTTTTGGAGGGGAGTATCCTGTCCACATAAACGGTGTCGCCCTCGATATGGAAAATGTAGGCCCATTTGTGGTTGTGCGATACCATCTTTTTCGCATGAGGATGAATGGCACGGATCATCTTGGAATGGGATTCGGAAAAACAGTCGGCATAAACCGACAAGGACAGCACTTCGTTCCTCATGGAATCGAGATAGCGGTAGGCGCCTTCTCGCGATAGCTTCTCGAAGAGGAAGTCGGCCAGATTGTCGATGTCGGCTTCGGCAGACTGAAGCACTCTGACGTTATAGATTCTCATACCGTTGGTCCAAGGCTTTTCTCACTTTGTCGAAATACTCGTCCACGGTCATGCTGTGGTTTCGAAGTGGTTTTTTCGTTTTGGTGGAACTGGTCAAGTAGGCCACAGCGGGTTCGCTGGCCATGGTCACGGGACGGTCGGTGTCGTATTGATTTGCCATGGTGGTTTTGTTTTTCGCCGCAAAGGTAGGCATTTTTTTTCGGAAGGTGGAGGGGAGTGGTGTTTTTTTGCCTGTCGGGGTGCTGCCGCAGGTCGCCGACCTACGGTTAAGGGGTGTTTGACCTTTCAGGTCAGGGGAGAGGGGGTCAGAACACGTCTTCGTGGGTGCCTGTGTCGAACAGGTAGAGGTAGCAACGTTTCCTAACGATGCGATACACCAGCTACAAGGCTCAGGCGTTTATTTTTTCCATGTAGTCGTCGAAATCGCGGCATTTCGTGGTTCGTCCGTTCTCGAAGTCGTCTATGGCCTCGTCGAGGCCGGTTTTCTTGGCCTTGGCCGGGACTTTGACCTTGACGACATCGTCGAACTTGAGCAGTGCAGCTATCAGCCCTTTGATGGCGGGATTGCTGGCGTTGTATTGGATTGTGATGGTTTCCATGTTGGAGATGTGTTCAAATGCGACTGCAAAGGTACACATTTTTTGGGATGCGGCGGAGAGGGTGGCGTTTTTTTCCGCTGACGGGCCGTCAGTGGGTCGGTGCCGTGGACTGGCATCCACGGATAATGTCTGTCGTCACTTCGTGACAGGGCGGCGGGCCATTCGCCGCATGGCGTTCCGCACCCACATGTGGTTTTCGGGCTTGTACCAGAAGAAGAACCGCTGCTGGTCGAGTTTTTCCTCTTTGGTCTTGGCGCAAAAGACGGGTTCGAGGGTGTAGGGGTCGTAGCCGGAATAGTAGATCTCGGTGGCCAAGGTCATGGGGGTGGGGGTGAAGTCCTGCACTTGTTCCAAACGATAGCCCAATTCCTTGGTTTTCATGGCCAAGTCCGCCATGTCCTCCAAGTGGCAGCCGGGGTGCGACGAGATGAAATAAGGGATGAGTTGCTGGTTGAGGTGCTCCTTATTATTAATGGTGTCGAACTGTTTTTTCAGTTTGACGAACAAATCGAACTTGGGCTTGCGCATGAGTTTGAGGACGGCGTCGCTGGTGTGTTCGGGGGCCACCTTCAGCCTGCCGCTGACGTGGCGCGTCACTAACTGGCGGAAATATTCGTCGTAGCCCATGGCGCGGTTTTCCTCGGGCGGGCAGTCGCGAAGGAACAGGTCGTATCGGATGCCCGATCCGATGGTGGCCTTCTTGACCTTGGGGTGCGCGTCGACGGCTTTGTATATATTAATTAGGTGTCGGTGGTTGGTGTCGAGGTTGCGGCACACGGTGGGTTGCAGGCAGGTGGGTCGTGCGCATTTCTCGCAGAGGCGCTCGTCCTTGCCTTTCATGCGGTACATGTTGGCCGACGGCCCGCCAAGGTCGCTGATATAGCCTTTGAAGTCGTCCATTTCCACGACTTTTTCCACTTCGCGCATGATGCTTTCCTTGCTGCGCGAAGCCACGAACTTGCCTTGGTGCGCCGAGATGGTGCAGAAGGCGCAGCCGCCGAAGCAGCCACGGTGCAGGTTCACCGAGTGGCGGATCATCTCGTAGGCGGGTATCGCGCCGCGCTTGGCGTATTTCGGGTGCGGCAGCCTTGTGTAAGGCAAATCGAATGAGGCATCGATCTGTTCCGTGGTGAAAGTCGGCAAGGGCGGATTGATGACAAGTCGTTGGTTTCCAACTTCTTGAATCAGCCTTGCCGCGTGTTTCTTGTTCGACTCCTCCTCGATGTGGCGGAAGTTGGAGGCGTATTTCTTCTTGTCTTTCAGGCATACCTCGTGCGGAACGAGTTCGATGGTCTGGCCATCGAAATCGGGGAGGCGTTGTTTTTTGTCTTGCAGGAAGAAGGTCTGTTGGATGTTGGTCAGTTCGTTGGTTTTCTTTCCGTTTTGTATGGCCTTGGCGATTTCGGTCATGGTGAGTTCGCCCATGCCGTAAACGCCCAAGTCGGCCTTGGAATCCACCAAGATGCTGGGTTTCAGGCAGTCGTCCCAATAGTCGTAGTGCGTCACCCTTCTCAGCGAGGCCTCGATGCCGCCGATGATAATGGGTGTGTCGGGATAGAGTTTTTTCAGGATGTTGCAGTAGACGATGGTGGCGCGGTCGGGGCGGAAGCCTGCCTCGCCGCCGGGGGTGTAGGCGTCGTTGCTGCGCAAGCGTCGGTTGGCGGTGTAGTGGTTCACCATCGAGTCCATGCAGCCTGCCGACACGCCGAAGAACAGCCGTGGCTTGCCGAACTTCTTGAAGTCGCGCCAGTCGTCGCGCCAGTTGGGTTGCGGGATGAGGGCCACGCGGAAGCCGGCATGTTCGAGCACGCGGCCAATGACCGCCGCGCCGAAAGCTGGGTGGTCGACGTAGGCATCGCCGGTGACGAAGACGATGTCCACCTCATCCCAACCGCGCAGGTCGGTTTCTTTTTTCGTTATCGGGAGCCAGTCGAGGAGGGTCATAGGCTCAAAATCCTGTTCCGAACCAGTGCCAGAACTTGTTTTCCATTTCCTTCCAGGCTTGGCGTGTGGAGGCGGCGAAGTCGGAGGTGTATTGGTTGAGCAGTTCGGTGGCTTCCTTGGTCTTGCCGTCGGCGATCAGGGCTTTGGCCTTGTTCTCGATGGCGGGGATTTCGTCGAAGGCCTTCTGTTCGAAGCGGTTGGCGTTGTCCATCAGGGTCTTCTTGGTGCGGCCCCATTGCACGGTGGCGAGTTTGTTGGCCTTGCGGTAGTGCCATATCCAGGCCTCGTCGCGATAGCGGCGTTGTCCGCATTTGTCGAAGCCGTCGGGCACTTGTGTCGAGCCGGAGAAGATGGGGATGCGCGGGCTTTGGCCTGGGTTGTCGCACGAAATCCAGCAGAGCGCGCCGATTTCGTCGGGCATCCAGCTGCGGCATTGGGTGATGAAGTGGTAGCTGCACCAGGCCACGGCCACGGTGCGCTGGAAGTTGATGGTGCCTGGAGCCAAATGGTTAATGGTGTTCATCATCGCGCTGCCCACCCAGGGGTTGGCCACGGGGCTGATGATGGTGTCGTTCACCACGCCGTCGTCGGTGCGTTTCTTGCTGACCATCTTCACGTTGCGGGTCATGTCCATGTCGGTGCCTTCGTAGGTGCTGCGGAAGAGTTCCATCACCTTGCGCACGTCGACGTTCTCGTCGGGTTTCACCGAGAAAGGCAGTTCGGGCATGTCGCGGTTGAGGTTGAGCGATGGAGCCAATTGGCTGAGGATGAAGAACTCGCGGTCGCTGTAGTTCTTTCCGCCGCCATATTCGGCGCGGAAGGCCTTCCAGAAGACGAAGTCGCCTTGGCCGTCCCAAAGGCCGTATTTCTTGGCCACGGCCTCGCAGTTGTCGGAGCAGTAGAAGTCCTTGCTTTTGCGTTCGAGCTTGCCGATGCGGGCGATGTTGGCGCTGACGCCCACTTCGTCGTCGGGGATGCGTTTGGCGGCCCACACGCCACCGATCTTGTCGGGGCCTTCGCCGAGGATTTCCATCTGCCACACCTCGTTCTTGTCGGCGATGGTGATGCACTCGCCGCCGTCGCCGTAGCCGTATTCCTTGATGAGCTTCCCGATGAGTTGGATGGCGTCGCGGGCGTTGTCGCAGCGCATCAGGGCCACGCGTTCAAGCTCTTCGATCATGAACATGCCTTTCTTGTTGACCAGCGTGTCGGGGCCGGAGAAGGTCGTCTCGCCGATGGCCAACTGTTTCTCGTTGAGGCAGGGGTAGGCCGTGTTGAGGTAGGCGTAGGTGTGTTCCACTTGTGGGATTTCGCCGGCCAGTTCGAGGCCACGGTTGTCGAAGGGGTCTTCGGTGTGCATGGTGCCTTTGTACACCTTGTGCATCGCGCCTTTCTCGTGGTCGGCGGCGGGTTCCCAGCGCATCCAGGTGCGGTAGCGTCCGTCGCAGGTGTGGGAGGTGATGACGGATCCGTCGGTGGAGGCTTTCTTGCCTACCATGATGCTTGTGCAGTTGGCTCCTACGAGCCTTTCTTGTTCTTCCTGAGCTCTCGCACTAAAGCCGACGAGCAGGATGCTTGCTAATAGTAATGACTTGACTTTGAGCATGATATTGTTGTGTTGATGAGAAATCATGCCACAAAAATAGGAAATAATTCTAATTGTAGGCATGAATCCCGCCCAAAATCAAGTTCACGCCGAAATAGGTGATGATGACGCTGAGGAAGGCGATGATACTGTAGATGTGGAAGAACATCGGTTTGCGGAACGAAGTCATCACGTTGTGGAACAACGGCATGGCATAAACCAACAAGGTGATGAGCGCCCACACTTCCTTCGGGTCCCACGACCAATAATT
>CAMOCK010000062.1 GCA_946610645.1 uncultured Bacteroidales bacterium | reverse complement strand
GGCGCACCTCTTCCCATCCCGAACAGAGAAGTTAAGCCCCGCAGCGGCGATGATACTGCGCCAAGGCGTGGGAAAGTAGCACGCCGCCCACCCACAACGGAACAACCCCAACCAAAATATGGCTGGGGTTTTCTGTTTTCTGTAAAATTCTTTTCCCTCCTGTATGTTGGAATTTACTATCTTTGCACGTTTTTAAGTAACAAATCAAATAAATTATGATAGATGTCAAATTCTTAGTCAAGAACCCTGATGTGGTTCGTGAGAATATCAAGAAGAAATTCAAAGACGGAAAGTTGCCCCTCGTAGATGAGGCTATCAACTTATATACGCAATATTGTGATTGCCAACAACGTGCTGACGATTTGCGCTCGCAACGCAACTCCATCTCGAAGGAAATCGGCATACTCTTCAAGAACAAGGAAGTGGAGAAAGCCAACGAGATGAAGAAACTTGTTGAAGCCAATGCGCAAGAGTTGGAACAACTTGGCAAACAACAGACTTCACTGATGGATCAACTCACCAAGGTGATGTATGCCATTCCGAACATCATCGCACCTGATGTGCCGATTGGAAAGGACGACAGTTTCAATGTTGAAAAGGAACGATACGGCGAACCAGTGGTGCCCGATTTCGAGGTTCCTTACCATGCTGACATTATGGCAAAATTCAATGGTCTCGACCTTGACTCAGCGCATCGTGTTGCTGGTAACGGCTTCTATTATCTCATAGGTGACATAGCAAGGCTTCATTCCGCCGTCATCACCTATGCTCGTGATTTCATGATCGACCGAGGCTTTATCTACTGCATTCCTCCCTTCATGGTTCGCGGCGAAATCGTTAGTGGCGTGATGAGTTTTGCCGAAATGGATGCCATGATGTATAAGATTGAGGGTGAAGACCTTTATCTCATTGGCACGAGCGAACACTCGATGATTGGAAAATACATCGACCAAATCGTTCCAGAAGAATCGCTTCCGCTCACTTTGACGAGTTATTCGCCTTGTTTCCGCAAGGAGAAGGGAGCGCACGGCATAGAGGAAAGAGGCGTGTATCGCATCCACCAGTTCGAGAAACAGGAGATGGTTGTCATTTGCAAACAGGAAGAGGCTGATTATTGGTACGAGCAAATGTGGAAGAACACGGTCGATTTGTTCCGTTCGTTGGACATCCCTGTGCGTACTCTTGAATGTTGCTCTGGCGACTTGGCCGACTTAAAAGTGAAGTCTTTGGACGTGGAAGCATGGTCGCCACGCCAGAAAAAGTATTTCGAGGTGGGAAGTTGTTCCTATTTAGGTGATGCACAAGCGCGTAGGCTGAAAATCAGAATCAAGGGCAAGAACGGCAACTATTTTGCCCACACTCTGAACAATACGGTGGTGGCTCCCCCGCGCATGTTGATAGCCTTTTTGGAAAACAATCTCCGCGCCGACGGCAGTGTGGCCATCCCGAAAGCCTTGCAACCCTATATGGGAGGAAAAACCGAAATCAGATAAACTATGACACGAGCCTGCAAGACTACGGGACTGCGTGACAGCGAAGCCTTGTAGTCTCGAAGCCTCGAAGTCCCGAAGTCAGATAATATTATGGACATCTCTGTTGTCATACCACTGCTGAATGAGGCTGACTCGTTGCCCGAGTTGGAAGCTTGGATTCGGCGTGGGATGGCCGAACATGGCTATTCATACGAAATTGTTTTTGTCGATGATGGTTCTACTGATAACTCTTGGGCCGTCATCCAGCAACTTTCCCAATCCAATCCGAATGTGAAGGCTTTGCGTTTCAGGAGGAATTACGGCAAGTCGCCGGCACTGAATGAAGGCTTCAAAATTGTGGAAGGCGACGTGGTTATCACCATGGATGCTGACCTACAAGACAGCCCCGACGAAATCCCTGGCCTCTTCAAAATGATCAAAGAAGATGGATACGACCTCGTATCAGGCTGGAAAAAAGTGCGTTATGATTCAAAATTGATGAAAAACATCCCGTCGAAGTTTTTCAATTGGACCACACGAAGGATGTCGGGCATCAAATTGCATGACTTCAACTGTGGCTTAAAAGCCTATCGCAATGAGGTGGTGAAGAGCGTTCAAGTGTATGGCGAGATGCACCGTTACATTCCTGTCATTGCCAAGATGAACGGATTCAGCCACATAGGGGAGAAGGTTGTGCATCATCAAAAGCGTAAATACGGCACGAGCAAGTTTGGCATGAGCCGTTTCATTCGTGGCTATCTCGACTTGCTGACCATCAATTTCATTTCGAAATTCAGCAATCGTCCGATGCATTTCTTTGGCATGTTGGGGTCAATCACTTTCTTGATTGGCTTTGTCATTGCTGGCTATTTGGCCTATATCCGTATGTTTGCCGACGGATACGGCATGACGCGCCGGCCTTTGTTCTATTTTGCGCTTTTGGCCATCGTCATAGGAGTGCAGCTGTTCAGTACTGGTTTCCTTGCCGAGATGATTACTTCGACGCAGCGCGAAAAACGGGTGTATTCCATTTCGGAACGCATCAATGCTTAATTAGGGGTTTGCAAATCCCCAATTCAAGACGGTCAATTGCAAATCCGACCGAACCAAAGAGTCAAGACGAAGCGAAAAAAGCCACCATTTTGGTGGCTTTTTTATGTTTGTTTCTTGCAAATCAATACAAATCATCGATGTTGCCGTCGAAACTCTCGTCGAAGCTGTCGCCAAATTCGTCGGCAAATTCGTCTTCATCGAACTCGTCCTCAAATTCGTCGAAAGGCGAGTCGTCGGCAAAATCGTTGTTGTCCCAATCGAAGTCGCGCTCCAACCGGCCTTCGTCGAAAGCCTCTTCCTCTTCATGGCCGCTGATGAAGCTATCGATTTCGTCGTCACTCATCTTGTCGAAGTTCACGTCGAGCAGGGCCGAGTCGTTGATGGCGCGGCTCATCGACTTGAGTTCACGCATCACGGAAGGCGAGACATAAAACTCGTCGATGTTTTCTTCGCAGTATTTCAAGTACTTAGGGTCTTTTTCATACACTTCGGAGATGGTCATTCCCTCGTATTTTCCGAAGGTGAAAACTGAATCAATGTCATAGAATTTCATATTGTATCCTTTCTGTTTTGTGCGTTATTGAGTTTGTTTTGGTCAGCAAATATCATGCATTTTTCTGTTCGTACCAAAAAAAACTACTTTTTGAAGGCAAAAAAAACCGCGAGCAAGATGAAAATGAAGGAAACGATGTGGTTCCAGCGGAAAGTCTCGGTCTTGAAAACTGTGATGACGATGACGGTGAAAACGGTCAGTGAGACGGCTTCCTGTATGACTTTCAGTTGGATAAGGTTGAAAGGCCCGCCGTTTTGAAGCGCTCCGATTCGATTGGCGGGAATCATGAAGGAGTATTCAAACAAGGCAATGCCCCACGACATGAGGATGACCAAAAACAGAGGCCAATCCTTTGACGATGGGACGACTTCGATCAGTTTGAGTTGTCCGTACCAAGCGAAAGTCATAAAGACATTGGAAACGATGAGGAGAATGATGGTATAGATACCTTTCATGTATGGTTTGATTTTTCGGCTGCAAAAATAGGGATTTTCCCACTATTATTCCGTATTTTTGCACAATCAAAACGGAACCTATGAATTCAACGATTATCCTTATTGTTTTTGTGCTTTATACAGTGTTGTTGTTCGTGATCTCGCATTTCACTTCACGCAAGTCCGACAATGCGTCCTTTTTTCGTGGCAATCGCAATTCACCATGGTATGTGGTGGCCTACGGCATGATAGGTGCCTCTCTGTCGGGTGTGACGTTCATGTCAGTGCCAGGTGGCGTTTATTCGGGGCAGTTCACCTATATGCCATTGGTTCTGGGTTATGTTCTTGGTTATGCGGTGATTGCATTGGTTTTGCTGCCTTTGTATTACCGCCTTAACCTGACTTCTATCTACACTTATTTGGATATGCGTTTCGGGCCGAGGTCGGAGAAAACGGGTGCGGCTTTTTTTATTTTGTCTCGACTATTGGGTTCGGCGTTAAGGATGTATCTCGTTGTGTTTGTGCTTTATGAGTTCGTCTTCAAGGCTTGGGGGGTGCCATTTTGGGTGCCGGCGGTCATTTTTATTGCCATTATCTTGCTCTACACTTTCAAGGGCGGCATCAAGACTGTGGTTTGGACCGACACTTTGCAGACCACTTTCTTGCTTTTGGCAGCGTTTATGACAACGTGGTATATTTTGAGAAACCTCGACATATCGCTCGGCGACCTGCTGAAATCGGCTTCTGAGAAAGGATACACGAAGATGTTTGAAACCGACTGGGCGCACAACAAATTTTGGGCAAAACAGTTGCTTGCCGGAATGTTCATCACCATCACTATGACTGGTCTTGACCAAGATATGATGCAGAAAAACCTGACTTGCAGGAATTTGCGCGACGCCCAAAAGAATGTGATGACTTCAAGTTTGCTTTTTGTCGTTGTCAATGCATTGTTTCTCAGCCTTGGTGCAGCCTTGGTTTTTTATGCGCAGGCAACGGGCTTCCAACTGCCTGTGAATGAAGCTGGAATGGTTGTGAACGACAAGATCTTCCCTTCTGTGGCATTCAGTTTGAGCATGTTTACGGCAATTGTGTTTGTCATCGGATTAGTGGCGGCGGGTTATTCGAGTGCGGACGGCACTTTAACTGCCTTGACCACAACGTTTTGCTTTGATTTCATGCATTTCGACAAGAAGCAGTTTTCCGAGCAGCAGATAACCCGTTACCGCAAATTTATCCATGCAGGTTTTGCAATGCTTTACTTGCTGGTAATCATTGCGTTCCGTCCGTTCCACAACGAGTCATTAATAGATAAGGTGTTTGATATTGCGGGATTCACCTATGGGCCGCTTCTCGGACTTTATTCCTTTGGCTTGTTTGTCAAGAACAGGAAAGCCATCGATAAGGCGGTGCCTTTCATCGCGATTGCATCGCCGATTGTCAGTTATCTTTTGAAACTCTATTCCAAACAGTTGTTTAATGGCTATCAATTTGGTTTTGAAATTCTGATAGTCAATGGTTTACTGACGTTTTTGATGCTTCTTGCTTTTAGCAAAAAAGAAAAAAAGCCTACGAATGAGAGACTTGTCAATTAAATGTGTATTTTTGACCCTTCAAACAAAACGACATTAGAAATGAATAGGATTTTTACCAAAATTGCCTTCGCGCTATTGTTATCTACATTGGCTTTCAGTCAGTTACAAGCCCAGTTCACCACTGCTTTTGCCAAAAACGTCAATCCTGGCCAGCAAAGCGGTTTCTATTATTCCTTGCCTCAAACCATGATACAATTGGATTTTGTCTTGGAGGAAGCAGACTGTGAGCCAGGACCATTGGCGAACTATGCCTCGACTTATTTTGGAGAAGTGGAGGTGATTGAATATGCAGCAAAGAGTTATAAAATCTTGGATGTGAAGATGAAAACCGTTGCGACTCCCGATCCCCATGCCACTTTCTTCGTGACAGTCGGCAGTGCTCGTGGTGGCAACAAGGCTGTATTTGACATCCTTCCCAACGGTATCATTCGCAGTGTCGGTTCGGGTGCTGCATTAAGTTCGGAGTCAGAATCACAGCCCGAAACAATGAATACCATTTCGGCTGACGGATCCAGCTCGATTGCCAGAAAACGCGGTTTTGTAAAACTGATGACTTCGGGTAAGACTGATGCGCAACTTGCTCGCGAAGCCGCCGACAAGATTGCTGAAATCCGGAAAGCAAAGATGAATCTTTTGGGATTTTATGAGACGGCCTATCTCCCTGAGACCTTCAAGGAAATGTATGCCAAATTGGAAACCATGGAGGAGGATTATATGAGCCTTTTCTTGGGCAACCGCAACGCGCGGACCATCGTTAAGTCGGTGTATGTGATTCCTTCGAAGGACGTGACTACTCAGACCGTTGCGAAGTTCTCTGAAAGAGAAGGCATTAGTGCTGGCACCTCAGGCTCAGGTTCGCCGATTACGGTTCAAACCCTTTCTTTGAATGGCACTGCTGCCATCAATGCTCCAAGCCAATCGGCGGTGGAGTCGATGTCGTATGAAAACCGGCTTTTCTATCGTGTTCCTGAAACTGCCAACGTGAAAGTGAGTTTCAAGAATGAGGTATTGTTAGAGGAACGACTGACTGTCAATCAGTTGGGTGTGTTGCTCATGGTGCCTTTCACAAACACTATGATGGAATTCGATACCTCAACAGGTCAGATCATCAATTTCAAGATGCAGTGACGCTATAAGGCATCTTTGATTCTAACCAGCTGGTTTAGAAGTGTTTCAGCCAAGTCTAAACGGAGCATGTTGGCGCCGTCCGACTTGGCTTTTTTCGGCTCTGGATGCACCTCCATGAAGATGCCATCGGCACCCGCCGCGATGCCCGCCTTGGCAATTAAGCCAATCAATTCAGGCTTACCGCCAGTAACGCCGCTGCTTTGGTTGGGCTGCTGCAAGGAGTGCGTAACATCAAGAATGACAGGTACTTCAAACTTCTGCATTGCTGCAATGTTGCGATAGTCCACCACCAAATCCTGATAGCCGAACATGGAGCCGCGCTCGGTGAGCATCACCTTGTCGTTGCCCGACTGTCTGACCTTTTCAACCGCAAAGCCCATGGCCTCGCCCGAGAGGAACTGCCCTTTCTTGATGTTGACGGTCTTGCCCGTTTTGGCGGCGGCCACAAGGAGGTCGGTTTGGCGGCAAAGGAAAGCCGGAATTTGCAGAATATCAATATATTCGGCTGCCAAGGCTGCTTCTTCGGCGGTGTGGATGTCGGTCACCACGGGAATTCCAAACTCCTGCTTCACTTTTTGCAGCACTTTCAAAGCCTTTTCGTCGCCGATGCCTGTGAACGAATCCAAACGGGAGCGGTTGGCTTTGCGGTAAGAACCCTTGAAAACCAACGGAATATCCATTTTCTGGCAGACGTTTTTCAAGGTTTCGGCAATGAAAAGAGGCGAGGTTTCGTCCTCAATCACGCAAGGGCCGGCCATGAGAAAGAAACGGTCGGGGCGGAGGTTTTTCAGGAAATTGAATTTTATGGTGAACATAGTGGTAATTTTCCGCAAAAATAGCGGTTTTTGGAAAACATTCCAATAGGAACGTGGTATTTTGTTATTTTTGCAACGTGATTGAAAACAAACGGTAAATGCCACAGAGTCATAGTCAAAGAGTTGTTTATCTTGATTTGCTACGATTGATAGCATCATTTGCAGTAGTCTTTCTGCATGTGTGTTGTACTGAATTTCAAACTTGTACTTTCTCCAATAATTGGTACATTGTTACGATAGGTGATGGTTTAGTGAGGTGGTGTGTACCCGTTTTTGTGATGATTAGTGGAGCTGTTTTCCTTAATCCTGCGAAGGAAATAACAATTCGGAGTCTGTTTGTCAAGTATATTCCAAGATTGTTGTTGTGTTATGTGTTTTGGACTATCGTTTATTATTTTTTGTTCTCGTATAATGGAGATTTCTCGATTACAAAACTGGTGAAATCGCATTTTCATTTTTGGTTTTTGCGCATGTTAGTTTGTCTCTATGTTTTGATACCAGCATTACGATTGTTGGCTAAGGATGTAGCGATTCTAAGATATTGTTTGGGGATTTGGATTGTTTACATGGTTGTAAGTTCGTTCAATTTGTTTGAAATTTTCAACATGAACTCGATAGTAGGTTTTTCTGGATATTTTCTTTTGGGGCTGTTGTCATTCCAGCAGTCGTTATCCAAGAAGCAACGGATTTGGGTTTATGTGTTAGGCGTGTTAGGTGCGGTTGTTACGGTTGGAGGAACATTGTATGTTTCAATAAAGCAGGGCGAAGCAAACGACTGTTTTTTCGGTTACTTAAATGTTCATGTTGCAGCTATGGCGTTGGCTGTTTTCGTGTTTGTCAAGGAGAAAACCCCGAAAAATGGAAAAGTGATTTCTCGTGTAGTTGACTTTGTGAGAAAAGACTTGTTTGGCATCTATTTGACACATGCTCTGTGGCTCCCAGTTGTCAATACAGATACAATTCGTCATTGCTGTAGTGAAATAATCACATTGCCAGTGATTTCTATTGTGGTATTCATCCTTAGTTTATTCACCACGAAACTAATCCGAATTATTCCTTATTTGAGGAAAGTGGTAGAGTGAATTATACCTGTGGTTTTGATTTCCTAAAACGCGGATGATAGCTCGTTAACGTGTCGCGGAGCAATTCGTCAGAAATGTGCGTATAGATTTCCGTCGTGCTCACGCTTGCGTGGCCGAGCATTTGCTGCACGGCGAGCAGATTCGCGCCGCCTTCAAGCAAATGAGTGGCAAAGCTGTGCCTGAATGTGTGTGGACTGATGATTTTGGTAATGCCGTTTTTCTCTGCCAAATCCTTGACAATTAGAAAAACCATCTGTCGAGTGAGGCCTGTACCTCGGCTGTTGAGGAAAACGATGTCGGTGAATTTGGGTTTGGGCGTGACATGAAGTCGTGCACCCTCAATGTAATGATACAGGATTTTCAGGCTCGAATCTCCTATGGGCACCAATCTTTCTTTGCTGCCCTTGCCGATGATGCGGAGAAAACCGTCGTTTCGGTATATGTCGCTGATTTGTAGTCCGATGAGTTCCGAAACACGCAACCCGCAGCCGTACATCACCTCAATCATGGCTTTGTTGCGGTGGCCGTTGGGTTGGCTGAGGTCGATGCCGTCGAGCATTTTTTGGATTTCCTCGTAAGTCAGTACTTCGGGCAGGTGGCGGCCTAAAGTGGGGGAGGAGATGAGCGCGGTTGGGTCAATTTCGGCAAGGTTTTCTTGAAGTAGGTAACGCCAAAACGACTTCAGTCCCGACAGGATGCGGGCTTGCGAGGTGGCGCCAATGTTGAGGTCGTAAAGATAGGCGAAGAAATTCTCGATGGTTTCTTGGGTAATCTCATTCACGTCTTTGGAAACATTCCCGGCCTCAAGGTATTGCAGAAACAGGTTGACGTCATGGCAATAGGCCTCCACGCTGTTGTCGGACAGCGAAAGCTCCAACCGTAGGTGGTCGGCGTAGTGTTTGATGAGGTTTTTGCTAAGGCTGACCATAGTTTTGTTTTGGCAAAATTACGATTTTTTTTGCTGAGGCATCGTTTTTTCCTATTTTTGTGGCGTAAATCATTAAATCACACACACATGAAATGCATTAAAATCAACTTCATTTTGGCTTTGGCATGGCCTTTTCTCATGCTATCCAGTTGCTCGAACTCTGACACCAACACGAGCAATACCAACGTAAGCGTAGTAGAATCCGTATCTTTCGATGAAGTGCTGATGTCGCGTAGAAGCGTGCGCAGCTACGATGCCACCAAGACCATCAGCGAGGCCGAGGTGCGCGAACTCCTGATTGCGACGCAAGAGGCACCATCATGGGCCAACCAACAGCCCTCGAAATACTATGTGGCCATGACTCCTGAAAAGGTTGAGGCCGTTTCGAACCTTGTGGGCGAGCGCAACAAGCAGAACATTGCCGGCGCGCCCGTGTTGATTGTATCTACCTACGAAAAAGGCAAGTCGGGTTTCTTCCGTGGCGAACAAACCAACGAGATTGGCAATGGCTGGGGAGCCTACGACAACGGCCTCAGCAATGCCTATTTCATCCTGAAAGCCCGCTCCAAAGGCTTTGACACGCTCATCATGGGTATGCGAGACTCCGACGAACTCCGCAAACTGTTCAACATCCCCGAAAACGAGGAAGTGATGGCTGTCATTTCGTTGGGCTACCGCTCTGGCGAGCCACGCCAGCCCGAGCATAGGGCTTTGGAGGAGGTGGTGGAGTTTTTCTGAATTATTCAATTTAGAATTAAAGCAAATGTTTGCCATAAGATAGGATATAACAAACAAATATGAATTAATCTAATTGAGGAAAAGATGGAAAAAGTAACGAAGGCAGTAGCAGCCTTAATGCTAACAATGGCGGTCTTTTGTGCCGCTGGATGCAAGAAAGACCCTGATAATGGGGGAAACAACAGTGGCATCTACAATGGTCACAAGTATGTTGATCTTGGTCTTCCGAGTGGTACACTATGGGCCACTTGCAACGTGGGAGCCGATTCGCCCGAAGAATACGGCGATTACTTTGCTTGGGGAGAGACGCGACCGAAGGACCCCTATACATGGGAGAGTTATATCTATGCGGAAGGTACATCGTATAGTGACCCAAGGTTGACCAAGTACTGTACAAGTTCCAGTTTTGGCAATAATGGGTTCACCGACGACTTGATCACATTGCAGCCCGAGGACGACGCTGCCACGGCCAATTGGGGCAGTGGTTGGTGCATGCCTACTGCCGACCAGTGGAGGGAGTTGCGGGATAACACTTTCACATCATGGACAACCCGAAATGGTGTTGAGGGTCGCTTGTTTACCGCTGCCAACGGCAACAGTCTCTTCCTGCCCGCTGCGGGCTACCGCCGCGGAAGCAGTCTCAGCTACGCAGGCAGCGGCGGCTACTACTGGTCGAGTTCTCTCGACACGGACTACCCGGGCAACGCGTGGAACTTCTACTTCCTTTCGGACAATTACTGCATGATCTACGACAGCCGCAACTACGGTCGATCTGTCCGGGCTGTGCGCTCTGGGTTGCAGAACTAACCTTTAATTGTTCCGTTACGGGCATGACAAGCGAAAAAGTTGGCGGACGGGGGCGCACGCGGCAGCGTGCACGAAGGCCCCCGCTCGCCAACTTTTTCGCTGAACAAATACCATAATAATTAAGAATATTCAATAACAATCATATATGTCACAGCTTAAAGAGATACTTGAGAAGGAAAAAGAACGGGGCACCCTAGAGCAATGTACGCAGGTGCACTTGTTTCGCGAGGGAACTTTTTATCGGGCATACGAATGGAGTGCATGGCTGTGTGTTACAATGGCTAATAAATAGAAAAGATAAAACCAAAACACGGGACAAGATGAATCTCTTGCCCCGTGTTTTTTAGGTGCTTGCCTTATCAATCCAACGTATGGATTACCAGACCTGATCTGAGTTTCGGCTCAAACCAAGTGGTCTTGGGAGGCATGATGTTGCCGGTGTCGGCGATGTCGATGATCTGCTTCATGCTCACAGGATAGAGCGCGAAGGCGACCTTCATCTCACCGCTGTCCACACGACGCTTCAGTTCGCCGAGGCCACGGATGCCGCCAACGAAGTCGATGCGCTTGTCGGTGCGGAGGTCCTTGATGCCTAAGATCTTGTCGAGGACAAGATTGCTGAGGATGGTGACGTCCAACACACCGATGGGATCGTTGTCGTCGTAGGTGCCGGGTTTGGCAGTCAGGCTGTACCACACGCCCTCGATGTACATCGAGAAGTTGTGGAGCTTGTTGGGCTTGTACTCGGTGTCGCACTCGCAGTGGCAGGGGAACTCGCAGTTGCAGGTGCCGCCGTCCTTGGTGCAGTTGCATTTGCACTCAATGTCGAAGTTCTCTTGCAGGGCCTTGAAGAAGTCCTTGGTGCTGAGGCCGTTGAGGTCTTTCACGACGCGGTTGTAGTCGATGACGTTCAGCTGGTTGTCGGGGAAGATGACGGTCATGAAGTAGTTGTATTCCTCCTTGCCGGTGTGGGCAGGATTCTTCTCTTTCTTCTCCTGGCCGACGAGGGCTGCGGCAGCGCTACGGTGGTGACCGTCAGCGATGTACATGGCCGGGACCTGCTTGTCGAACAGTTCGACGAGACGGGCGATGGTGGCCTTGTCGTCGATGACCCAGAAACGATGGCCGAAGCCGTCTTCCTTGGCGATGAAGTCATAGATAGGCTTCTCGGCAGTGATCTTGCTCACGATGGCGTCGATTTCGGCAACGGCAGGGTAGGCGAAAAACACAGGCTCGACGTTGGCGTTGGTGAGGCGGACGTGCTTCATGCGGTCCTCTTCCTTGTCCTTGCGGGTCAGCTCATGCTTCTTGATGACCTTGTTCACGTAGTCTTCGCTGTAGGCGCAAGCCACGATGCCATACTGCCAGTGGGCGTTGGCGTCGGTGGGGTTCATGCT
>CAMOCK010000061.1 GCA_946610645.1 uncultured Bacteroidales bacterium | reverse complement strand
TTATCAGACGCAAAGCGGAAGCACGCTTTTGCTCGCTGCCATCTTCTTCACTTTCCAGATTTACGGCGACTTCTCGGGCTACTCCGACATCGCCATCGGGACGGCGAAGCTGTTCGGTATCAAGCTGATGCGCAACTTCAACGTGCCCTACTTCAGTCGCGACATCGCCGAGTTCTGGCGGCGTTGGCACATCAGCCTGACGACTTGGTTCCGCGATTATGTCTATATCCCCTTGGGCGGCAGCCGTGTCTCGAAGGCGAAAGTCGTCAGGAACACCTTCATCATCTTCTTGTTATCGGGTTTCTGGCACGGCGCCAACTGGACCTTCATCGCCTGGGGCGCGTACCATGCCGTTTTGTTCCTGCCTTTGATATTGACGGGCAAGAACCGCAAGTACACCAACCAAGTGGCCGAGGGGCGCATCCTCCCGACTTTCAAGGAAGTTGGTCAGATGCTGGTGACGTTCTTTTTGGCGGTGATTGGGTGGATTATTTTCCGTTCTGCTCACATCCATGATTTTTTACGATTCTTGAGCGGCGTTTGTGATGCGTCGTTATTCACCATGCCGTGGTTCCAGACCATGAATTCGCTTTTGTTGATGGTTGGTTCGGCTTTATTGATGCTGTTGGTGGAATGGATTCAGCGGACAAAGGAACACGGATTGGCATTTGGCGGCAATCCCAAATACGAGCTTGTCAGAATGGCTTTTTACTTGATGATCACGTTAATGGTTTTTGTGTTGCAAGCCCCAAGAACAACACAATTCATCTATTTTCAGTTTTAGCAATGAAGAAATACTTGATACGAACGGTTTGTTTTTTGATGGTTTATGTCGTGGTTCACGTGACTGCCATTTGCATTTTCGGTCCCTGGGTCACTTTCTATCGGATTGGAGATTCGGGTCAGATGTATAACAGGGTTTTGGATATACCCAACCACAAAGCCCCTGATATTCTCTTCATAGGTTCTTCTCACACCTATCGTGGAATTGATACACGGATTTTTGCAAGGGCAGGTGTTTCGGCTTTCAATTTGGGGTCGTCGGCCCAAACGCCGATGCAAACCGAATTGCTTCTTGGCAAATACCTTGATGAAATCGCACCCAAATCGGTAGTTTTTGAAGTTTACCCTGTGCTGTTCCAGAATGACGGCGTGGAGTCAACAGCCGACCTTATTTCAAACGACCATATCGACGCAGGGCTTTGCCGGTTGGCAATTGAATCCGGCAACATCAAGTTGATCAACACGTTGGTTTACGGGATTTATCAAGAATATGTCTGCAAGATTAGGACAAAAACGCGGCAAAAGGACACCATAGGAGACGATTTGTATGTTTCTGGCGGATATGTCGAAAAAATGGGGCATACTTCGTTCTTTGCTGACGACTTGGTGGAACCTGTGAGTGTTACGATTGACCCAAGACAACTGACGGCTTTCAGCAATTGTGTTAGGATGGTCAATGATAGGCAGCTGCCTTACATCATCATTAAAGCGCCTCTGCCTCAAAGCACTAATGCGAATTTGGTCGGCCTCAAGAAATTTGGAGAAGCGATGTGTTCTTTTGGCACTTACCTTGATTTCAATGAGTTGATGGTTTTGGACGACACTTGTTTTTTTGATTCACATCATCTCACGCAATCGGGTGTCGAGTTGTTTGACAGTCGTTTGATTCAAGCCATGGATTCCATGGGCTTCGTGGACCAAAAAGATGGTTTCGTCAGACAAGGCTCTTATAGAAACCAATCAACTTCTCGCTTTCTCTCTCCCAATTGAATTCGCTTTCGATGGCCTTGCGTCCGTTCTTTCCCATTTCGATGGCTTCTTCAGGGTGTGAGTTGAGCCATCGGATGGCTGCTGCAATCTCTTCAGGCTTGTCGGGACTGACACAAATGGCGAAATGGTATTTGTCGTTCATTTTTTTTGCGAACTCGGTGTCGGAAATGACCACAGGAAGTTCCATCGACATGTAATCGTAGACCTTGGTCGGGAAGGTGTCGATCTTGTCGTATTGGCCTACATGGAGGAGGGTGGAAGCCCCGATGTTGGCTTGCTCAAGCAGACCGACCATGCCGTTCTTGTCCAAAAATCCTTGATAGTCGACGCAAGCAAATTCGGGCATCCCACGGAGTTCGGTTTCGTATGCTTTTGGCAGGAACGCCCCTGCCAAAAGCAGACGCGCCTTTGCTTGATAGGCAGCATTGACGAGTTGGGTTATGCCACGTTCTTTCGACAAACCTCCGATCATGGCAACGCGCGACCTTTCCGAGAAGTGGATGGGCGTTTTCCTGGTGTAGTCGGAAAGACTTGGCAAGTTTCTGATGAACAATGTTTTTCGGCAACGTTTGGCAAAATAGTCTTCACCGTTCATGGTGCACACTTGTATCACAGCATCAAAGCGCTTGCAAACGCGTTTTTCATATATCATATAGCATTTGCCCACCACTTTCATCATCCAAGGTGAAACTTTTATAATCTTGATCTTGTGGATGTTGTCGCGAAGCTGCCATCCATAGAACTCGTGGCTGTCGAAAATGACGGTTTTGCCTTTTCGTTTGAGTTTCATGCCTACGGGAAGCAGTTCCGGCTCGTGGAGGTGGTAGATTTCGGCATCGACCTTCAAGGCCGCCTCAAGGCTCATCTTGTTCCTTTTCGAGAGTATTTCAAAATTGTTCTTAATGGGACAAAACAAGGAAATGCACCGCACCCCATCGATGGTTTCTGTCTTTGCTGATGGGCCAAAGCCAATGAGCGTGACGTCAAAACCACCTTTGGCCAACGACTTGCATTCTTTCTCGAAAATGCGCATGTCGTTCATTTTGTGGAGGCTTGCCAAATGACAGACTTTCACTGATTTCATGATTTTACTTTGTTTAGCATTTCTGCAAATTCCCCAGCCAGATTCCTTCGTGAATATTGTTCCACGGTTGGGTTTGTATTGTTGGCCAAATCGCCTTCTAAATATTTATTATATAGTGCTTTAACGGATTCCTTCATCTTCTCCTTGCCCTCGAAACTGACCGTTGTTCCAGCTTTCGTCTCGTTCAAGATCCTTGCCGCGTCGCCGTCTTCCGGCCCGATGCAGAGGATGGGGCGGCCCGAGGCCAAATACTCGAACAGCTTGCCCGTGAGGATGCCCTTGGCGTTGGGCGTGTCGTTGATGAGCAGCAACAGCACTTGCGACGATTGTTGCGCAGCCAGCACCTCGTCGTGGGGAATGTAGGCGACAATCTCGGTGTTGGGCATTAGCCCTTCGGCTTCAAGGTTTTGCACAACCGATTGGTCGACTTGTCCTACCAATCTGATTTTTAATAATTTGGCAAAGGTTTCGTTTTCGTCTTTTAGCGCTTTCAGCGTTTCCCACAAGGCAGGTGCGTTGCGCGACGGGGTGAGTACGCCTAAATGGGTGAGCGTGAACGATTCAGATAGCGATGCTGGCACTTGATGCACCGAAGCATCCCAATCGTAGCCGTTGGGAATCACGCTCACATTCCTGTTCCCCAATCGTCCCAAGCGTTTTGCGCCGTCCCAGCCTACGGTGACCACCTTGTCGGCCTTGGTCAGCACTTCTTTCTCTAAGCGGTGCTGCTTGCGGTCGGCCCAGCGGGTGAGGTGCAGGTCTTGGTAGTAGTCGATTTCGGTCCAAGGGTCGCGGAAATCGGCAATCCAAGGAATGCCCAAATCTTCCTTCAACTTCATGGCAATCAGGTGCATGGAGTGGGGCGGACCCGTGCTGATGATGGCATCAATGGGATGCGTTTTCAGGTATTCTTTCAGATATTTCATCGACGGCTTCACCCACCAACGTCGTGCATCGGGGATGAAAAGGTTGCCGCGAATCCAAAGGGCGAGGCTCTCTTTCCATCCCGATTTTTTCCCTTCCTCCTTGATGAAACCAGCCTTCACCGTTTCGCTTTTCTTGATGCCAAGGAACTTCTTGTATAAGGTGTATGGCTCCACGATGGGTCGGCGGATGATTTCGGCTTCAGGCGCAACGTCTTTTTCAAGCGAAGGGTCCAAAATGGGATATTCGCCTTCTTCGGGCGTGTAAATCACGGGTTGCCAGCCGTATTCGGGCAGGTATTTCGACATTTTCAGCCAACGCTGCACGCCGCTGCCGCCCGACGGAGGCCAATAGTAGGTGATGATGAGGACGCGCTTCATGCCTCTTGTCTTTTCTTCTTGAATGTGAACACGATAGCTCCAATCAAGCCCAAAACCATTAACAGCGAACTGGCAAACGCCACCGTGTTCCCGACCTTGTAGGCCCTGGGCGCGTATTCCATCACGATTTCATGGTTGCCGCTCGGGATGAAGGCTGCACGAAGGAAGTAATTGGCGCGAAGCAATGGCTGCTCTATTCCGTCGATGTACATTGTCCAGCCTTTTGAGGTCCAAATCTCTGAGAAAACGACCAAATAGTTCGCAGCGGTCGAGCCTGTCGAAATGCCATTGAAGTCATAAACCATTTTGTTGGGATGGTATTCCTTTAATGTGACTTGTGGCAAAACGCTGTCCGTAAGTCTGTAATTTCCAACTTGTTGCTCAAACTCCTTGTTGAGTATGGCTGTGTGCTGCAAGTCGGTGTTTGCAATGGCATCGATCTCCTCGTTGGGCGTATCGACCCATTGGATGTCGTTGGCAATCCACGCGTTGCCCATGGCGAAGGGGTTTTGCACGGGATGACTGTTGGGGTTGAAAATGATATACTTGGTATTCAGGGTGTTGAGTATCTTCTGCTGCGGTAGAAGCTGCATGAGTTCTTGTGTCGTTTGTACGCTTCTAAGTTGGCTCAACTCACCACTCAGATACTGCGTGATGATGTCTTGATAACGGCGCAATTTGGCACCCGAATAGCCGCCGATGGACTTGTGGAAATAGCATGTGCTGGCGTCGTTGAACATGTCTTTCGTGATGTCGGCCACGCGGAAGTCCAACGACTTGTCGGCCAGGATGGCTTGGTCGGCAACAGAAGCGGTGTAGGGCTTCAGTGTCTTTTGCTTGTCGATGAAGTTGCTGTCGTTGAGGTAGCGTTTGTCGATGGGGAACATGTCAATAAGCACTAAAACAGCGAGGATAGGGAAGGCGATTTGGGTTTTCAGCTTGCCTTTGCCGTAAAGGAAAATCGGAACGGCGGCAAGGACGATGAAGAGCAGGCTGCGGATGGCATCCTTGCGGAAAATGGCCACGCGCACATCCTCAAGGCTGGTGGCAAAGGCTTGGTATACAGCACCGTCTTTGCCCGAACCGAGCTGGGCAAACTGCTGTGTCTCGCCTTGGCTGAGGAAGCTGAAGAAGGCTTTCGGGGCGATGTAGAACAACAGGCAAATGCCCGCAGTAACGCCTAATGCAGCATAGAATTTTTTGAGGTTTTGCTTGAAACTTTCTGGACTCTTCGCAATTTCAGCTAAACCGAGGAAACCTAACAGCGGCATGGTGACCTCGGCAATGACTAAGGTCATGCTGACGGCTCTGAACTTGTTGTAGCCAGGCAAATAATCCAAGAAGAAATTGGTGAATCCCATGAAATTCTTGCCCCAACTGAGCAGGATGGAAAGCGCGGTGGCGACGATCAAGGCCCATTTCAGTTTGCCTTTCACCGTCAACGCGCCTAACACGAAGAGAAACACCACGATGGCACCCACATACACAGGGCCGCTCGTGCCGGGCTGGTCGCCCCAATAGGCGTTGCTTTGCGCGATGTTGTCCTTGAACCTGCGGTCGGCTTTTTCAAGGGCGGGATTTTGTTTCCCGATGTAGGCCGAAGCACCGCCTTTGGCGTTGGGAATCAGCAGGCTCCAAGTCTCGCCCTTGCCATAACTCCATTGGGTGATGTAGTCGCGGTCGAGGCCTTTGGTTTGGTTCTCCACGTTGCGGGTCAAAACGGGTTTGCCGCGTGTGGTTTCCTTGCCGAATTCATAGCTTCCGTACAATGTTGTTGCGCATGTTAAAATGCCGAAGATGGCAGCAACCGCGATACCCACAGAGGCCTTGAAGAAGTGCCTGATTTGTTTGTTTTTGATGTCACTTATCAGTTCTGCCACTACGATGATGGCAATAATCATGCCTAGGTAATAGGTGATTTGGGGATGCCCGGTGCGGACTTGGAAAGCCATCGCGAAAGCGGTCAGAAGGAATCCCCAAAGGTACTTGCCTTTGTAGGCCAACAGAACGCCAGCAACGACTGGCGCCATGTAGGCCATAGCCATGGCTTTGGCGTTGTGACCAGCGCCAATAATAATAAATAGGTATGAGGTGAATCCGTAGGCAATGGCTCCTATGAAACTGATCCAGAAGCCACAATCGAGTACCAATAACAGTATGAAGAAACCTAACATACTGATAAACACCGAACTGATAGGATGGGGGAAACTCATTGCCAAACCCCTGTATATAGGGTTGGTGAGATTGCCTTTGGGTTGGATCGAAATGTTCCATGCCGGCATTCCGCCAAAAGGAGCATTGGTCCACAAAGTCTGTTCGCCTGTGGCCTCGCGATAATCTGAAATCTCCTGCGACATGCCGAGGTGCATTTCGATGTCGTGCTGTTTGATGCGCTTGCCTTCAAGGATCGGGCTGAAATAAACCAAAGTGATGGCGGCAAAGGCGAAGATGGCCGCCACGATGCTGAGGACTTTTTTGTTTTTTTGGAAAAAGCTTTTATTCATAAGTAACATGTAAACTAAATTTGTTCATCTACTAAAATGAGGTAATGTTCGGCTAGAAATGTGCTGCGAAATTAAGGATTTTCCCTTTGCGAACGCCGTTTTTTGCCCAAAATGTCGCGCCAAGAGGCTCCTATGACCCCCGTTCCGTAGCCGAAAAGCTGGACGTATGCCGCTGGAACGGAAAGCAATGCAACTTCCAAGTCCTTGTTTTTCAGCAGCGAATCCGCGAAAACCATCAAGCAATAGAGTAGGATAGGGGCGAGCCAAAGCCAATGGTGGAAGATGGCCAAAACGACCAAGAGCAGGTTGCCCACGACAAAGGCTGTGGGTAGCAGATGCACAAGTTTGAAGGTGTCAGGATATTTCTTCTTCAAAACAACCCGCGCCTCGCCCGAATGTTTCACTTGCCGGAAAAACGAGCTGAACTTGACCCGACGCTTGTGGTAGACGAAAGCCTCTGGAAAGAGCCGACAAGAATAGCCGTTGGCAAAGATTCTGGTACTCAGGTCGATGTCCTCACCGTAGCGCATGGGAGCAAAGCCTCCCAAGGCTTCGAAAGCCGACTTTTTTATTCCAAGATTGAAGCTGCGGGGATAGAATTTGTCCAATTTCTTCGCGCCGCCGCGTATGCCGCCCGTGGTGAAAAACGAGGTCATCGCGTAGTTGATGGCTTTCTGAATGGGCGTGAACGACGGATGGGCGCGGTCGGGGCCGCCGAAGGCGTCGCACGGCTCGCGATCGAGTTCGTTTTTGACGATTTCCATGTAGTTTTCGGGCACGATGACGTCCGAGTCCAATATGATAAGGTATTCGCCTTGGCTGCGCTCGGCACCGTAGTTGCGCGACGGGCCAGGTCCACTGTTGGGCTTGAAATGGTAGCGAAGCGTCAATCTGTCGGTGTATTTTTGGCAGACTTCCTCGCATTTTTCCGTCGACCCGTCCTCCACAACAACGACCTCGAAGTCGTTGAAAGTCTGTGTGCAAAGGCTTTCCAGCAGCTCGTCGACTTCCTGCGGCCGGTTGTAGACAGGTATGATGATTGAAAACAGCATTTTCCGAATTTTTTGCAAAGATAAGGTTTCTTTGCGTATTTTTGCGCTATCAATACCATTTATATGATGAAAAAACTCATCTCCATATTCACGAAAATTTTCCCCCGCCAATGGCTCATCAAGCTGAGCTATTTGTTCAGCCTTTTGGTGCGCCCTTTTTATATCGGAAACAAGGTGGAATGCCCCGTTTGCGGCGGACATTTCCGCAAGTTTTTGCCCTACGGCTATGGCAAGGCGATGGACAACCGCTTGTGCCCCAAGTGTTTGTCGCTCGAACGCCATCGTTTGCTTTGGCTTTATTTGAAAGAGAAGACGGATTTCTTTACTGCACCATTGAAAGTGTTGCATTTTGCGCCCGAGCAGCCTTTCCTGAAGCGTTTTCGAGCCTTGAAGAACCTCGATTACACCACTGCCGACCTCGATTCGCCCATCGCCGACTTGCATTTGGATGTTACCGCCATCGACCAGCCGAGCGACACCTACGACGTGGTCATCTGCAACCATGTTTTGGAGCACGTCAGCGATGCGAACAAGGCCTTCGCCGAAATCAAGCGCATCTTGAAGCCTGGAGGCTGGGCGATTTTGCTGGTACCTATCAATCCAGATGTCGACACTTTTGAAGACCCAAGCATCATTGACCCCAAGGAGCGCCAACGCCTTTTCGGCCAATACGACCATGTGCGGCAGTTTGGCCGCGATTATGCCGACGTGCTGCGCAAGGCTGGCTTCAAGGTGACGGAGGATAGGATTTACTATGAGATACCTGATAAACAACGCGAAAGGATGCACTTGGCGCGTAGGGGAGAGGAAATCATATATCGTTGCGAGAAATTGGCGTGAATTGCGTCTCGCAATTCAAAAATGTGTCGTTTTATATTCAAACTGCGGGACGCAGTTTGCGACAAGATAAAACAACAAAAGGCGATTCCCTTGCGGGGTCGCCTTCGTTACCTTAAAAAGAAATATAACGGCTTCCGAAAAATCAATACTCGTCAGAGACGGTAAGTTTCTTTCTGCCTTTGGCTCTTCTGCGGGCCAAAACCTTACGACCGTTGGCCGTTGACATTCTTTCTCTGAAACCGTGTTTGTTCTTACGTTTCCTGTTCGAAGGTTGATAAGTGCGCTTCATCTCTGTATCTTTTTATTTGTTCTTTTACCTGAAAAATCCCTTATTTTGGGACTGCAAAAGTACGCATTTTTTCAATAGCTCCAACATTTTTCTCAAAAAAAATGAAAAAGACAAAACCAATTCGGACTTTGTCTTTTTCAAACTATTGATTATAAATTGTTTATGCAACAACTTCCTTTTCGGGGATGTTCTTCAGCGTTTCGACGAGGAAGTCCCAGAAAGGCTGCACGCTCTCGATGAGGAGGGCTTCGTCGGGCGAGTGGGGGTGCACCAAGGTCGGGCCGAAGCTCACCATGTCCCAATTCGGGTACTTTGATCCAAGGATGCCGCATTCCAAGCCGGCGTGGATGACCATCACTTTAGGCTCTTTGCCGAACTTGTCTTGGTAGACCTTCTTCATCAGGTTGAGGATGGTTGAGTTGATGTTGGGCTTCCAGCCGGGGTAGTCGCCGGTCGAGTAGGCCTCGGCACCATTCTCGGTGAGGTTCTTGCGGATTTGCTCGGCGAGCTTGTCCTTGTCGGCATCGACGAGGCTGCGGGTCAGTGCGGCGCATGTGATTTTGCCGTCTTCCATCTTAATGGTGGCTAAGTTGCTCGAAGTCTCGGTAGTGCCTTCAAAGTCTTTCGACATGGCGATGACGCCGTTGGGGTAGCGGGCGATGGCCGTAAACAGGTGGTCTTGCGTTTTCACGTCGATGACCTGTTTGGGCATTTCGGCAGCTTCGCAGAGGATGGCCAACTCGGGTTCGGTTTGGGCAAACTCTTCCTTGGCAATAACCTCATATTCAGCCGCAAACTTTTCAAATTCTTCTTTCTTTGCGGTCGGGACCACCACGATGGCTTCGGCTTCTCTCGGTATGGCGTTGCGCAGACTGCCACCATCGATGGTGGCCAAGTGCAGGCCGTATTTCTCGGCGGCCATCAGCAGCATCGTGTTCAGCACTTTGTTGGCGTTGGCGCGGCCAAGGTTGATGTCCATGCCAGAGTGTCCGCCCATCAATCCCTTGACGAACAGGCGATAAGCCGTCATGCCAGCGGGAACTGCCTCATAAGCAGGTGTCCATGTTCCGATATTGTCGATGCCGCCGGCGCAACCCACGTAGAGTTCGCCTTCAGTTTCGGAGTCCATGTTCATGAGGATGTCGCCTTTGAGGATGCCCGGCTCGAGTTTGTTGGCTCCGGTCATGCCCGTTTCCTCGTCGATGGTGAACAAGGCCTCGATGGGGCCGTGTTGCAAGTCGGTGGCTTCCAATACGGCCATTGCTGCCGCTGCACCGATGCCGTTGTCGGCACCGAGGGTGGTGCCGTTGGCCTTCACCCAACCGTCCACGATCTGGGTCTCAATCGGGTCGTTCTCGAAGTCGTGTACCTTGTCGGCGTTCTTCTGCGGCACCATGTCCAAGTGGGCTTGCAGGATGACACCCTTGCGGTTCTCCATGCCGGGCGTGGCAGGTTTGCGCATGATGATGTTGCCGCAGGGGTCGACCATGGTCTCAAGTCCATGCTCCTCGCCCCATTGCTTCATGAAGGCGATCACTTTCTCTTCTTTTTTCGAAGGACGCGGGATTTGCGTCAGGCTGTAGAAATTGTTGAACACGCATTTCGGTTCCAAGTCTTTGATTGTGCTCATTTTGCGAATGTTTATTGTTTAATCGTTGATCGTTTAATCGTTTAATTGTTGATTCGTTGATTGTTGTTAATGTTTGCAGTTGTCAGCCAAACAATTAAACAGTTCAACAGCCCACAATTCAACATCGAATCGGACGGCTAAAATACGCTTTTTTTCAATCCGTCGGCAAAAATCTTTCGTTTTTCTCGTCGCTTGTCGTTTCAGAGTATCTCCCGCGCAATCCAGGCGCAAGCCTCGGCGTCGGCCAAGGCGTTGTGGTGGTTGAACTCATGGTAGCCGCAGGCCTCGGCCACGGTGTGCAATTGGTGGTTGGGCAATCGTTTCCCAAAATGTTTCCGTGAGGTGCGGCAGGTGCAATAGAATTGATAGTCAGGGTAATCCATCTGGTAGCAGCGCATTACGGCTTTGAGGCAACCCTCGTCGAAGGGACTGTTGTGGGCCACGAGGGGCAAGCCTTCAATCAAAGGCTCG
>CAMOCK010000060.1 GCA_946610645.1 uncultured Bacteroidales bacterium | reverse complement strand
TGTGGCACGACAATGCCTTCTATGCCGACGGCAGCGGCGAGAGTTTCAGCGACCACGACCTGCACGAGTGCTTGCGCCGCATGGGCAAGGAACTCATTGGCGAGTGGTGCCGCTGCTCACTTCGTGAAGCACAGGCAGCCTATGTGGCCGTGCGCCACCGCGACACACAGGTAAAGACGGATCGTGACCTCGACTACAAGATGCGGGACGAACAAGCACAGGCGGTAAAGCAAACTGCCGACTACTTCGCCAAGATGGACATAGAGGAACCCAACCGCCCCAGCCACTATCTTTGGAATGCCAAAATGCGTTTCGGCAAGACCTTCGCCACCTATCAACTTGCCAAACGAATGGGTGCCAAACGTGTTTTGGTGCTCACTTTCAAGCCCGCCGTGGAAGACTCATGGCGCGACGACCTGTTACGCCACCGCGATTTCGATGGCTGGCGGTACTACAGCAGTCGCATGGATGAAGATTTCCCGTCATTGTCCTCGCCCAAACCATTGGTTGTCTTTGGTTCGTTCCAAGACTATCTCGGCAGAGACCGTTATGGCAACATCAAGCCTAAAAACGAATGGGTGCATTGCATCAATTGGGATTTGATTGTGCTGGATGAATACCACTTTGGCGCTTGGAACGACAATGCCAAAAGCTTGCTCGACCTTGGGGATGCCGATGCCAAAAAGCGACAGACGGAAGAGGACGAAGTGATGACAGAAAGCGGCATTGACGTGGAAAGTGGTCGCGCTTGGGACGACGAGGATGTGCCTATCACTGGCCAGCATTACCTTTACCTCAGCGGTACGCCGTTCCGAGCACTTGCCACGGGCGAGTTCATGGAAAACCAAATCTTCAACTGGACCTATCAGGATGAGCAGGCACGAAAAGAAGCCATCGGTGGCCCTTATTTGGAGATGCCCACCATGGTGATGATGACATATCAGATGCCGCAAGACCTCGGAGCCATGATCGAGCAATGGGACATGGACGGCTTCGACCTCAATGAGTTTTTCCGTGCCGAAGGAAAGAAATTTGTCCACGAAAAAGCCGTGCAGAAATGGCTCGACATCATCCGTGGCAAGGCACCTATCTTCGGCGACAATAGTTCGCCTCTGAACCGTCCTGTACCGTTACCTTTCGAAGACATGCGTCTGCTCGACCTTTGTGCCCACACGATGTGGTTCCTGCCCAATGTGGCTTCGTGCGATGCCATGGAAGCACTGCTTCACCGTCCGGCCAATGGATTCTATCAAAACTACACCATTATCAACTGTAGTGGCACCAAGGCCGGTATCGGAATCGATGCACTTGGGCCAGTGCGTGAGGCTATGGGCGACAATCCGTTGAAGACGCGCACCATCACACTGACCTGCGGCAAACTGACCACAGGCGTAACGTTGCGTCCTTTGGGCGGACTGCTGATGTTGCGCAATTGCTCAAGTCCCGAGACCTACTTCCAGACCGCTTTCCGCGTGCAAAGTCCGTGGACGGCTACGGACGAGGACGACCCCACGAAACACACCATCCTTAAGCCTACCTGCTACGTGTTCGACTTCGCTCCCAACCGTGCCTTGCGCGAGGTGGTGACCTACGCCAACCAGCTGGACGTGGACAGCAACCGCCGCATCACCGACAAGGTGGATGAGTTCATCAACTTCCTGCCCATCTTGCAATTCGATGGCAGTTCCATGAAGCGGGTGGATGCCACCGAGATCCTTGATTTCGTCGACAATGGCACAAGTGGTACTTTGTTGGCACGTCGTTGGAACAGTGCGCAATTGGTCAATGTTGATAATGCCACCTTGCAACGGGTGCTTGACAACCCCGAAGCTTTGTCCACCATTATGAAAATCGAAGGTTTTCGCGCCTTGGGTAGCGACATCATCGAAAATATTGTCAATCGGGCTGAAAAGATTAAGAAGTTGAAGCGGGAGGTGGGCGACAATAACGACCCCAAAAAGAAGAAAGAACTCACCGCCGAGGAGAAGGAATACCGTTCCAAGCGACGCGAGGTGCAGGAAAAACTGATGAAATTCGCCACCAGAATCCCCATCTTCATGTATCTCACGGACTATCGTGAAGAAAGCCTTGAGGATGTCATCCGTAAATTGGAACCCAAACTGTTTGAGCGCGTTACCGGCCTGACCATCGATGATTTTGACTTGCTTCTGCGTGTCGGCGTCTTCAACCGTGCCCAAATGAACGATGCCATCCTGAAGTTCCGCCGCTACGAGGATGCCTCATTAGAATACACAGGCGTAAACCGCCACTCCTCCGACACCCGCATCGGCCTGATGGACAGCACCGTGCCGATTGAGGCGATGCTGGGGTATGGCAAAGAATAAAGACAGTTAAGACCACATTTCTCATGAAAAAGTTGAGCTATAACTTGATTTTTTGAGGGGTTATAGCTCAAAAACCTTATCTTTTAGTATCTTTGCCCCAAACAAAAACACCTCACCCCATGAATCACCCCATCCAAGAAGGCTATATGCCTTATCTCGGCTACCAAACCTACTACCGCATTTTCGGTGAACCTTCAAGCAAGCCCGCACTGCTTTGTCTGCACGGCGGACCGGGCAGTACACATAACTATTTCGAAGTGCTGGACCGCATCGCCGACACAGGCCGTCAGGTCATCTCATACGACCAGATCGGCTGCGGCAACTCCTACCTCGACGGCCACCCCGAACTGTGGACTCAAGAGACCTGGATCAACGAACTCATCGCCTTGCGCGAGCACCTGCACCTCGACCAGCTCCACCTCCTCGGCCAGTCGTGGGGCGCAATGCAGACCATCGCCTACATCATCGACTGCCAGCCCCAAGGCATCAAGTCGGTTATCCTCTCTTCGGGCCATGCTTCCAGCTCGTTGTGGGCCAGCGAGCAGCACCGCCTCATCAAATACATGTCGGCTGAAGACCAAGAGGCCATCCGCCACGCCGAAGCCACGGGGAAATGGGATGACCCCGACTATCTCCGCGCCAACGAGCATTATTATGAGCGTTATGTCATCAGTGTGGACGAAAACTCGCCCGAGTGCATCCGTCGCCCGAAACGCGCCGGCAACGAAGCCTACCTCTACGGCTGGGGACCCAATGAATACCAACCCTTGGGCGATCTGGCCGACTTCGAATACACCGACCGCCTGCACCAAATCACTCAGCCTTGCCTGATTTGCAGTGGCACCCGCGACATCGCACTCCCGTGGTGGCTGCCTCGCTCTACGAGAACATCCCCAACAGCCGTTGGGAAGTCTTCAAAGGTGCACGCCACACCTGCTTCGTCGAGCAAACCGACAAGTACTGTGAGATCTTAGAAAAGTGGTTGGAGGAATGTGATTAAGCAAACCTCTTTACATTAGTCTGTTATAGGCTTTTTTCACTGTTTCCAACGCTTGAGCATCGGGAAATACTGCCGCATCATGTCCTTGTACTCGTCGCGGGTCATGGGCTTGGGCATGTTCTTGTTCACTTCGTCAACGAACTGGGCACAGAAATCAATCATCTCGTCCATCGTGCAGTCTTGGGTGAACT
>CAMOCK010000059.1 GCA_946610645.1 uncultured Bacteroidales bacterium | reverse complement strand
GTCAATCTTGCCGTTGGCGTCCACCGTCACGTTCTCCAGCAGCGCATTGCGGCGGATGGCGTTGTAGATGTCGGGCTCGCTCTCCTTATCCAGGTTGATCACCTTGGCATAGCAGCCGCCTTCGAAGTTGAACACGCCTTCGTCGTCCCAGCCGTGCTCGTCGTCGCCGATGAGCAGGCGTTTCGGGTCGGTCGAGAGGGTGGTCTTGCCCGTGCCGCTCAGACCGAAGAAGATGGCGGTGTTTTCGCCTTGCATGTCGGTGTTGGCCGAGCAGTGCATCGAGGCGATGCCCTTCAGCGGCAGGTAGTAGTTCATCATCGAGAACATGCCTTTCTTCATCTCGCCGCCGTACCAGGTGTTGAGAATCACTTGCTCGCGCGAGGTGATGTTGAAGGCTACGCAGGTTTCGCTGTTCAGGCCGAGTTCCTTGTAGTTCTCCACTTTGGCTTTCGAGGCGTTGTAAATCACGAAGTTGGGTTCGAAGTCTTTCAGTTCTTCTTCCGTGGGCTTGATGAACATGTTGAGCACGAAATGGGCTTGCCATGCCACTTCCATGATGAAGCGGACAGCCATGCGGGTGTCCTTGTTGGCCCCGCAGAAAGCGTCGACCACATAAAGGTTCTTGTCGCAAAGCTGCTTCTTGGCGAGGTCTTTCACTTGCTTCCAAACTTCTTCGCTCATCGGATGGTTGTCGTTGGGATAGTCGGGCGTGTTCCACCAAACGGTGTCTTTGGAGTTGGCGTCCATGACGATGTACTTGTCCTTGGGCGAGCGTCCGGTGTAGATGCCCGTCATCACGTTGACGGCGTCGAGTTCGGTCAGTTGGCCTTTGTCGTAACCTGTCAAGGCGGGATCCATCTCGTCCTTGAAGAGCTGCTCATAGCTCGGGTTATAGAAAACTTCCTTGGTGCCGGTGATGCCGTAGGTGGCTAATGCGGCTTTGATTTCTTCGATGTTTTTTGCCATGTTTTTGTTTGTTATGGGAATTGATGTGCAAAAGTAAGCATTTTATTCTTTCGGCGACGGGTGTTGGTCTTTTTTTCAAAAATAATCTGTAATTCTGCCATCCATTATTGTTTAAGATGTCAGTCGAGGCCAATCCTTACCGCCATGAGGCCGTTCTTGTCGCACTTCACCGTCACGCGCTTGTATTCTGTTGAGCCATCGTAAATGCATTGGAACACGAAAGTGAGGCGGTAGATTTTCCGGCCTTCGATGGGTTTGTATCCTTCGTCTTCCCAAGATCCTGAAAGCGAGAGACTTGGGTTGTCCATCTTGCGTGTCAGTTCCGTGATGTTGTAACGAAGGATGTCGTTGATGCCGCTCATTGGGAAGGGGCTGGCTTTGGCCAATTCGGAGGGCCAGACACGCACTTTCTTGCGGAAAAGGATGACTTTCTCGTCGCAGCCGCTCACCTCGTCGAAAAGGGGGAGCCGGTCGCGCAAGCGCATCACTTCGGGCAGCACTTTGTCGCTGTCGATGAAGTCCATGCTGTCCTTGCTCCAGCCGACGTGCCGCCCCTTGATGCGGAAGTCGGTGCGTGTGTCGAACACAGTGCTGCTAAGGCGCTTGGCGAAGATGAGCCGCAGCCATTCTTTCAGCCTGTCTTTGAACATATAGCTGACAACCAGTGCGATAAGGAATGGAAGGGTAAAGTTTCCGTAGCGTTGCTGGAAGAAAAAGGACGACAGTGTGGCCACCAACATGGCGGAACCGGCGGCGAGGCTGTAGAGGATTTGCTCGACAAGGAAGGTGTTCTTGCGCTTGTTGGAACTGAGGTAGAGGTCGCTTTCGGCAAATTTTTTCAAGAGGCTGGTGCGAAAAACAAAGTCCTCGTTGCCGTTGGGGGCGTCGGGATTCACGTTGAGGTAGCCTTGCTCCGACTTGTAAGCCCTCTCGCCCAAGAGCAAGTCCTTGAAGCGGCTTTCCAATTGGGAATAGTCGTCGGGGAATGAATCGTGTATCTTGTCGCGAAGGCGATAGGTATGGACGGCCATGATGTTGCCCAAAAACTCGTCGGCGTAGGCGAAATCTTGGACGATTTTTCCTTTTATCCCGTTGTTTTTCAGTTTTTTGTATAGCGTCCTGAAACGGTTCAACACTTGTTTTGCATCGGCGAGGTAAAGCTCGCAGTTTTCGATGCGTTGCTTGGCGTTGTCGGTTTCTGTCGCTTGTTTCGAGGCGTCGCGGAAAGCGCTTTTGGCGATGGCACAGTACATCTTCAGTGCGTGGACGAGGTCGATGGTGTCGTCGGGTGCGATGGACAGGTCACCAAATTCGTTGTCAAGCGTTTGGTTCGGAAGCAGTTGGTCGTTGTTGGCGAGGTCGTGGAGCGTGTAGTTGGGCGTGATGATGCGTTGGTCCGACTTGAGGTCGCGGTAGAAGTTCTCCTTGCTGTATTTTGTCGGGTTGATGTCGAGGCTGTTGGGCACAAAAATCCATGTGTTCATCACGAAGTCGCTGGCTTTCTTCTGTTTGTCAGCTTTTTCGGTGTTGAAGCCCACCTTGAACTCCAAAGTGAACCTGTCGTGGATTTTGGTACTGAGGTCGATCATTGCGGCTCGGTTCTGTACTGTTCATCGAGGTTGAAGCCTTCTGGGTGTTTGGCTTTCACGTTTTTGTAGTAGTCCCAAATCTCGGCCAAGTCTTTCTCGTAATCGCCTGTGGGATAGAATATTCGCTCGATGCCGCAATATTTCTTCTTGTAGTCGATGAAGCCGAGGATAATCGGTAAGTTGGCGCCTTGGGCGATGACATAGAAGCCTTTTTTCCAGTGTTTTACGGCCTTGCGGGTGCCTTCAGGGCAGATGACGAGGTGCGTGTCCTTGTTTTTGCTGAACATGTCGACCATCTGTTCAACGAGATGGTTTTGGTGCCCACGATTGACGGGGATGCCCCCAACTTTCTTCAGTAGCCAGCCAAGTACGGGTTTGAACATTTCCTTCTTGATCATCACCTTGAACTTGATGTCGTAGTACCAATAATAGGCCAGTCCGACAAAAAAATCCTCAATAGCAGTATGTGGAGCCATGATGCAGACGGCGTTGCCCAGTCCTTCGGGCGTTTTGTTGACGGTGGTCCAGCCTCCAAGCTTGAGGCCGAGTTTTCCTATTGTTTTCTTGATGCTCATAAATCAAATGAATTTCCATCCCTCCATGCGCCGCGTGGCCGTGGAGAAGTTGATACCTATTTTATATAGTCTGCGTGGTTAGCCGATAAATACCTCGCTTGATTTCATGGTTTGGGATTCCCAACTGGTATGTTTGGAATCTTTCATCATATTCTTTGATGTTCTCTTTCAGTTTTGCGTAACAATCTTCTTTTGTCAAATGGTTTTTCATTGCCATTAGTTCAACTCTGGTATCAAAATTATTGCGGATTTCTTCTTCAGTAAAACCGCAAATTCCTGTAAATCGCTTGTCTAAAGATATGTTGGTAATATTGTTTAGGTCTCCCAAAAGACTATCGACTGAGATTTTGGTCACCCCTGTGAAGAAGGCGAACTGGATATAGGCGTCCATCGACTTGGCCACGCCATAGAAGGATTTCAACATGGCGCGATAGGTTTCCTGAAGTTCTTTGTTTCCAAGGGATTGCAGCAAAGGCTTGTCGTATTCGTCGACCAAGATGACCACTTTCATCCCGGTTTGCTCGTATGCCCGTTTGATGGCCACTTCAAACCGAGTGGCAAGCGATTGCGAGTCGGTGGGGACGATGCCATAAAGATCCTCCCAGCCCTTCAGGTGATGGCTTAGCCGTTCATCGAGCGCGGGAGGCGCATTGTAGAGTCCTGTGTTCAGGTCCAAATGGAACACGGGGTATTGCTTCCATTCTGTTTCCAGTTGTTCGATCGCCAAGCCTTTGAAGAGTTCTTTCTTACCCAAGAAAAACGCTTCCAATGTGCTAATTAACAGACTCTTGCAGAACCTGCGCGGACGGCTGAGGAAGTAATACCCGCCATTGGATATTAGCTGATGGATTAAGGCGGTTTTGTCTATATAAACATAGCCATCCTCAATGATCTTGGAGAACGTCTGTATGCCTATGGGGTATTTCGTCATGTCCACAGTGTTTAGGATTATGCCGCAAAATTAAGCAATTCTTGGAAAAACCGATACGGCATCGAGATTTTTCCTATTTTTGCAACACAAATCAACACTAGAAGTGACATTAGGAACCTGATTGTTGGCCATTGGATTATAAATGGATTCAAGCCGCTCGTCTTGATTGGTCGTGGAGGGTTAGGGTTAAGAATCGAGTAAAGACATTTATGTGCAATCATCCTGGACTTGCATATTTGTTACTGAAGAGGAAGTACCTACGATAAAAAACCAGCCCCCGTTTTCAAGGGCTGGTTTTAACTGGTTGTAAATCAATTAGTATGTTACCAAATATTAGCCCTCTCTTCAGGAGCGATATACATCTTGCTGCCTTCAGGGATGTCGAAGGCTTCATAGAAGCGTGGCATCGAGCCGAGGGTACGGTTCACGCGGGCTTCGGCGGGCGAGTGCACGTCGGTGACGACCTGACGCTCCAGGTACTTGTCGCGCGAGTTGTTGCGCCAGATGGTGCCGTAGCTGATGAAGAAACGCTGGGCGGGCGTGAAGCCGTCGACGCTTTGGTTGGCCTTGGCCTCGTCTGTCATCTGGTAAGCATCCCAAGCCACATTGAGGCCACCGAGATCGGCGATGTTCTCACCGAGGGTCAGTTCACCGTTGATTTGGTAACCTCTCACATTAAACTCATTGAAGAGCTTGGCTAATTGAGCGGTGCGAGCGTTGAACTTGGTGGCGTCTTCTTCGGTCCACCAGTTGTTGAGGTTGCCCTT
>CAMOCK010000058.1 GCA_946610645.1 uncultured Bacteroidales bacterium | reverse complement strand
ATGGATTCCACCTAAAATCAAATTCACGCCGAAATAGGTGATGATGACGCTGAGGAAGGCGATGATGCTGTAGATGTGGAAGAACATCGGTTTGCGGAACGAAGTCATCACGTTGTGGAACATTGGCATGGCATAAACCAACAAGGTGATGAGCGCCCACACTTCCTTCGGGTCCCACGACCAATAATTGCCCCACGAGATGTTGGCCCACACTGCTCCGATGAAGATTCCAGCGGCGAGCAGGCTGACGGCAGGATAGAGCATGATGCGGCTGATGTCTTGCAGGCGCTCAAGATAGGCCAAGTTGTTGGGTTGCGTGAGGCGTACCACTACGGCGCTGATGCCGTTGAGCATGACGAAAAACAGTAAGGCATAGGCAATCATGATGACTGTGACGTGCAAGCTGAGCAGTGGCGACGAGAGCACGGGCATCAGGTGGGTGACGGGGGGATTGGCGCCGCCCATCATCTGCACCAATAGCACAAAACCGCTGGTTAGTAACCCGGCGGGCAAGGCCATCTCGTATTTCCGTACTGTGCAGAGCGTGATGACACAGATGGCCAAGGCCATCAGGCTCATCGAGTCGAAACTGCCCGCCATCGGGACGTGGCCGCCTGCAATCCAACGTAGGACGAATAGCAAGGCCAGGAACGCGCACAAACCAATCACCCAAGCCAATCCTGCTATGCGTACGGGTTTGTAAAGCGGTTTTTTCTTACCCATGCAGATGAGCGAGAGGGCAAAACAAATCAGTCCCAAGGTGATGCTTGCCATGGCAAGCCACTTGCCCGTGCTGAGGCGGTTGTAGAGCCGTTCGGAGTTGTATTGGGTCGCGCTTGGGACTACGCCGGCGGCGTGTTTTTCCTGATAGATTTTGGTTTTCTCAAACACCTCGTTCAAGGCATTGAAGTCTTTTTTCACCACATATTCCTGACAGAGGCTGAGTTGCTTGCGGATGAAAAGGTATTCGTCCTCGGGGATGTCGAGGGGCAGTTTGTCGCTTTGCGAGTACCAGCTGATGTTTTGGGTGCTGTCGGCATGGGGGAAGATCTTCAGCAGCCGTCCGTTGTTGAGCATGGTGATGAGTTGGTATTTCTCGTCGGCGGCGCTGAATTTCTTGCGTTTCGGGTCGCCCATCGGCAGGGCTTTGATGGTGTCGGTGAGCTTGTTTTCGCCCGTCGGGGTGAGGAAGTCGGTCATGCGGGCGTATTTCCCCTCGATGCCGAGTTGCTCCTGCACGAAGCCGCCCTTGATTTTCATCATGGGTTCGTCTTTCCACTCGTCGAAGTAGAAAATCCAGCCACTAAAGACTTGTTCGGGAGTGAGGCCTTGGTAGCGGGCGTTGCCGCAGAGCTTGGTGGTGAAATCCTTGGCCAAAGTCTGTAGGGGGCACACGCGACCTTTGTACATCACGTACATCTGGCCCATTTTGTCGGCGCTTTCCTTGGGCAGGGTGCGCGGCGCGTTAGCTGCCAAAGCAGACGTAGTTCCACCCAAAGTCAGCAACACTACGACGATGGCCACTTTCCCCGAAGCCTTTCGCAGCAGCATACGGAACTCGCCGTTTTTGTCGGCAAAGGCAAATATGACCGCCAAAAGGAGCAGGATATAGCCCGCGTAAGTCACGCCGATGCCCCATGGGTCGTGGGCGACGCTGAGCACTGAGTTGCCTTCGTCGTCGTAGTCGCTTTGGTAGAAGCGGTAGCCTTTGTGTTTCAGGATGTTATTCATCGAGATTTTGAAATCTTCTGTTGCGCCACCGTCGTCGACTTTGAGGTAGCTCACGAAGTCCATGGGCGAGCGTGTGCTGGGGTAGGTCTCAATCTCGAAACGGTCCAAGGTGAGGCTGAAAGGCAGCGTACATTCCTTGCTGTTGCCGTGCTTCTCGACGGTGAATTGGTTGGTCGCCACTTCGGGTTTCAGGGTCATTTCGCCGTGCTGTCCCGTGAGCATGGTGAGCAAAGCCCCGATAAGGATGCAGGCCACGGCGAGGAACAAAGTGAGGACGGCAGGCCGTTTCCAATTCCGGTTGCTGAAGGTCAGGATGGCGCCGACGACGCCGAAGCCAGCCCAAAGGGCGATGAACCACCATGTGCTGTAGACGTGGGTAAGGGCGAAGTCGTTGCCGTGTAGCTTCTCGACGACCGTGCCAGAGGCAAGGGCAACGATGAGCAGAATCATCAATATGGAAGTGATATGGCGAAAGCTTTTCATGATGTTTGAAGATTGGTGAAACTGGCTGCAAATATCCGAATTTTCAACAAAAACAAAAATCCCCATATTCGGGGATTTTTGCATGGTTCATTCCTTATTTTTGAGGGTTGGTTTGTAGGGCTGCCACATCGACTCGCTTCGCATCGTCGAATCTTACGATTTGTGGTTGCCGCATTGTCGTTGCCATGTCGTTGTTGCCGTAGGTCGCGACCTACGGTTAGTGTAGTATCGCCCTCGCGGGCGGTGCTTGTCGCCGCTTTGCGTCATTGCGAGGGAGGCACGACCGAAGCAATCCAGACCTGGATTGCTTCGCTGCGCTCGCGATGCCGCGAAGCGTGTCATGGGCCTATCGAATCACAATCTTCTGTGTCCTGACGTTGTCGCCGTTGATGAGGCGCAAAACGTAAACACCAGGCGCCATTCCCATCGTAGGGACACACCGCGTGTGTCCGCCCATGGAAACGATGACACGCCCCATCACGTCCACCACCTGTAGGGACGCACCGCGTGCGTCCGCCAACAAATGGATTTCGCCATCGGCGTGATAGGCGAAGGGCTGGTCGGTCGCAGACGTCTCGTCTGCGGGTGTGGAAAACACCAAGCGGAAACGCGAAGCGTAGTCGGTGGTTTTGGCGGTGAAGGTGTAGGATGCGGTCTGAGGGTTGTTTGAATCCCCCCGGCCCCCTTTGCAAAGGGGGAGAAGATCCACATCCGCGCCGGTCAGGTTGTCAATCAAATGCAGGTATTCCAAATCAAGGTGTTGCGTGTCGAAGGTCAAGGTGTAGGTGCCGTTTTGGGCGGCCTTGAAATTAATCGGGATTTCGTCTGTTGTTGAGACGTGCCATGGCGCGTCTCTACCAACGGTGGCCACGGCGTAATCCTTCCCGCCTTGCGGGATATAGATTTTGGCATCCGTCTCGTCGCAGACGAATTTCTCCAAACGGTCGCCGGCGTTGAAGCTCACGATGGCCTTGTCCTGAATGGCGTTGCCGCGTGTGTCGGCTTGCGCCACGGCGATTTGGATTGTCCCGTTGTTGCCCGTGCTTTGCT
>CAMOCK010000057.1 GCA_946610645.1 uncultured Bacteroidales bacterium | reverse complement strand
TGGCACGACTACGGCCTCGACCCCGAGACCATCCGTTGGGACGTGATGGGGGCCATCCTCGACGGAACACCTGCCGAGAAACGCAAACATATTTATCACGTTTCCAACACTTTGTGCGCGGTTTATCTGCCTGATGACTTCACGACGCATAAACTTGTGCCCTACGAAAGGCCCACGAAATACTTTGAGATCGACATTAAAACCGTGACTGTAAACAATTGATTCTCTGGATTGCTTCCACTTCGCTCTGCTCGTGGCAGGCCGTCGTTCCTCCTCGCAATGACGCGAAGCGACAAAGCCCTGAAGGGGCTACAAGATGTCAACGGGCGATTTCAATCCCCGCTGAAAAAAAGACAAAGGGTGTCGTTCCATGCACTGACGCAACACCACGTCCCAAAGGGACGACACTTCATTAACCGTAGGTCGCGACCTACGGACAAACAAGACGGCTGCCACTGTGTGACAGCCCTACAACTGAACAACCAACAACTACAAACTGACAACTGATGAACATCCTGCACCTCTTAAGCTGGTTCCCCACTCCCGACGACCCAACCCTGGGCAATTTCTGCGTCCGCATGATCGACGCGCTGCCCGAGGAATGCCATTCCGTCATCCTTTCCGTTTGCGACGGCAAGGACATGACGAAATCATTCGAAGTCAAGGAGATAAAAGGTGCGCGACACACCCATGTGCAGATTTACATCCGTCCGCCAAAGGTCAATGCCATACGCAAACTGAAGATGTTGCGCATGTACCAATACGGCTTGAAATACATCAAAAAACACTTCTTCGAGCCGGATTTGGTGCATCTGCATGTGGCCTATCCGCTTGGGCAAGTGGCTTTATTGTGGAAGAAACTGTTTGGTTACAAGTATGTTATGACCGAACACTGGACAATTTACCAGCCTCAGAACAAGGACGTTTTGGTCGGCGGGCTGAAGAAAAAGATTGTCAAGATTGCCAACAACGCTGAACTCATCATGCCCGTCAGCCTCGACTTGCAGCATTGCATGGAAGGTCATGGTGTACACAATCGTTTTCAGGTGATTTACAACTTGGTGAATACGGATATTTTCCGTTTAGGCGAAGCCAAAACGGAAAACAAAAAACACATCCTCCACATCTCGACCTTGCGCGACGAGGCCAAGAACTTCAGCGGCATCCTGCGCGTCGTCGAGAAACTGAAACAACGACGCGACGACTTCGAGCTGCACGTCATCCACGACTACGAAGCCCCTGAGTTCAAGGCATTTGTGAAAGAACACAATCTTACCGATTGCGTCATTTTCCATGGCAAAAAGACCTCGGAAGAAGTGGCCGAAGCCTACCAAAAAGCCGACTTTTTCGTTTTGTTCTCCAACTTCGAGAACTTGCCTTGCGTCCTCGTCGAGGCCTTTGCAAGTGGCGTTCCCGTGCTCAGCACCTCAGTTGGTGGCATTGCCGAAATCGTTTCATCGGAGCGTGGCATCCTCATCCCACAAGGCGACGAAGAAGCCCTATTGCAAAGTATGAACCAAATGCTCGACCACTGCCGCGAGTACGACCGCAAAGCCATTCGCGAGTATGCCGTCACTACTTTTGCTGCGCAAAATATTGGGCAACAGATTTTTGAGGAGTACAAAAGAATTAAATAAGTTTTTGTTGCTTTTTTTGATGAGAATCATTATCTTTGCCGTCTCTATGTGACGCAAAGATGAAAAAGGTGCTCATTATAGTATTCCTGTTTTTCATTGTCCGACTCCAAGCACAGGTGAGGATCGGCGAAAGGGAGGCTTGGGTCGTCGCCGAGCGTTTTCTGCAACAGAACGGCAAACTGCCAAGCTCATCGCTCGCGTTGAACGAAGTGATTTGCAGCAAGGATTCTGGTTTGCCCAATCTGTTCGTGTTTGCCATGAAGCCAAAAGGTTTTGTCATCGTTTCGGCCACAAGCAAAGTCATGGCATATTCCATGACCAACGATTTGCCAGTGTCAAGCCTACTCCCCGCCCCTATTATCTATTGGCTTGACCTATACAACCAACAAACGGATTACTTTATACAACATCCTGATCAACAAAAAGTTACACAACACAGTCCAAAGACAATTGAGCCCTTGCTGACTTCAAGTTGGGGTCAAGGATGCTTCCACAACGAGGCTTGCCCGAAGAATGAAAGCGGACCATGTGGTCACGTTTCTGCGGGCTGCGTGGCCATTGCCATGGCGCAAATCATGTATTACCACAAACACCCACTGCAAGGAGAAGGGAACACTTCATATTATTGCCCACAATACGGGAATCTTTCCGCCAACTTCGGGAGCACCACCTATCAATGGGACAACATGACCGACGTGCTTCATGGAAGCAACCCCGCTGTGGCGACATTGGTCTCCCATTGCGGCATCGCTGTGAACATGCAATACTCTGCCAACCTAAGTCTGGCCGGCAATTCTGATGCCACGGAGGCTTTCAGGAACTTCTTCTCCTACCCTAGTGCCACACTCGCCAAAAGGATTAACCATAGCGACGAACAATGGATTGCAATCATAAAAAAAGATCTCGACAAGCGACAGCCTGTGTATTACGCTGGCGCATCGGATTTGGGTGGTCACGCTTTTGTGTGCGACGGATACGACAACGACGGCCTGTTTCATTTCAACTTCGGCTGGGACGGTGTGGCCGACGGATATTATACCCTCGAAAGCCCTCAGGGTTTCTCCAACAGCCAGGCCATCATCCACGGATTACTGCCCGTCAACAAAATCCCCATCAACAGTGACGAGCACGGCATCATCTACGTCAGTCCCGACGGCACTGGCGACGGTTCGTCATGGCAGCAAGCCACAAACGAACTGCAGTTGGCCATTTACAAGAGCCTTGCCGGCGACTATTCCATTTGGGTCAAGGAAGGACATTATTATGGCTTTTCCGCAGACAGGTATGCTTTCAAGCTGACTCGCGGTTGCCAACTGTATGGCGGCTTCAAAGGCGACGAGCCTTTCAACTACGACCTGTCGTCAAGAGACTTCGATGCACATCCTTCCGTTTTGGACGGCAACCACACCCAGGGCGTAGTCGATGTGATTACTGTCCACGAGCACGACCGCGTCCTCATCGATGGTTTCACCATCCAAAACGGAAGTTCCTCTTATGGCGGTGGCATCCGTTCAATCAACACAGTGACAATCAGGAATTGCAAGATTTGCCACAACTACTGCAACTCTTTCGGAGGAGGTCTGGCACAATCCTCCAAAATAAATGTGGGGAAGCTCACCGTGGAAGACTGCGAGTTTTTCGACAACGAGGCGAAAGCCAATGGAGGCGCAATCTCCAATTACGGCGGCGCCACTTTCTTACGCTGCAAGTTCCATGACAACTCGGCAAGGCAAAAAGGAGGAGGTGTCTTTTGTTCCACAACGGTCCCTTGCTCTTACATCAACTGCTCCTTCATGAACAACATCGCCCAAAAGGGCGGCGGCATATACAGTACTGGCACGAAACAAAGCTATTGGAGTTGCCTCATCTGCAACAATACGGCCGAGACTGGCGGTGGCTTTTCGTTAGGGTCTGGCAATCATATTTACAATTGCACCATAGTCAAAAACGAGGCATTGGATGATTACGGCGGGATAGAATACAACAAAGACGCAGAACAAAACCAAATCCAGAATTGCATCATCTGGGGCAACGTAAGCGAAGGCGAAAACGCCCAAATCGGGCCGACAGCGTATTACACTAACTGCGCCGTACAAGACGACTCTTCGGAGAATGGCTCCAATTTCAACGCCGACGCCAACAACGACGGCAATGCCCCTGTTTTCTATGTCCGGTTCCAAAACGCCGAAGTAGAAGCGGGAAATGCCGGACGAAATGGCGACTGGCATCTGCGCCCAAACAGCCTCTGCATCGACCGGGTAAACAACATTGTCGACCAGCCCTTCACCGACTTGGATGGCAACTTGCGAAAAAAGCACCGAAACGTCGATTTAGGTGCCTACGAATCTGACGTTGTCTCCCACATCATCGATGCGTATTATTGTGAAGACACTCCATTCTACTATCAAGATTCGCTCATCTCCGCCTTGGGCGATTACACCTTTTTGTTCCAAGGCCTCCAATACGACAGCCTTGTCGTCGTGCAAATGCGGAACCCGCCTCCCACCGTTTTCCTCACACAAACAATCTGTGGAGAGGAAACCTATGATTTCTACGGAACAATCCTCTCTCAACCAGGAACTTACACAACCACATACCGCTGCACAACCTATAGACTCGATCTGAAAGTGAAACCCATCACCATCGTTCCCATGCACGAAGAGATTTGCGATGGCGACATTTTCGACTTCTTTGGAACGTATCTCTATGAAGCAGGGCACTACACGGCCACCCACAACTGCAAGACCTATGAACTTGATTTGACCGTGAACCCCACTTCCCACAGTCCCATCTTGCTCGAAAAACAGATTTGCGACGGCGAAATATATCTCTTTTTTGGCCAGCCTCTATACACCGCCGGACATTATGCCACCACCCACAAGTGTTTCGACTATGAACTTGACCTAACCGTGAATCAACCTCCAACGCTGCAATGCAGCAACGACACCACCGTCGAATACGGCAACATCGTCCAACTGTTTGCCACAGGAGCCGACCTCTATCTTTGGTCGACGGGCGACACCACACAAGTCATCACCATTTGCCCATTGGTTGACAAATCCTATACCGTCACAGGTTTCTCCGAAAGTGGATGCAGCTCCACGACCAGCGTCAAAGTGAAGATTTCCAATGCGACCGACGAAATTGTCCTTTTCCCCAATCCTGCCAGCGACAAAGTGGAGATTTACATGCCCCTCATCGACGAGATAGAGGTTCTCAACCTGCTCGGAGAGCCTAAAGAGAGGATCACAACCAACCGACAACCTGTCTTGCTGGATGTCAGCGATTATGATAGCGGAGTGTATGTCGTCCATGTGAGACAGATGTTCAACCACTACTACAAAAAACTCGTAGTCAGGCACTAAAACCTGCTCCGAAAAGAATTGGAAGGGCAAAATCAATACTCATTCCCCACGGCATTCTTCATGATGCCGACCTTGGAACTTTCTATGAAATCGAGGATAAAATCGCGGTCTTCCGACACAGGAAGATGCTCGCGGATGTGTTGCACCGCCTGGCTCACGTTCATCCCGACGCTGTAAATCACGCGATACATATCCTGGATGGCGTTGATGCGATCACGCGAGAAGCCACGACGCATGAGGCCGACGGAATTGACGCCGGCGTAGCACACCGGATAGCCTGGTCCTGTCTTGACAAACGGCGGGATGTCTTTGTTTACCAAGGCACCACCCGAAATCATCACATGCGATCCAATGCGGCAAAACTGGCTCACCGCCGCCAAACCTCCAAAAATGGCCCAGTCATCAACCGTGATGTGTCCTGCAAGCGTAGCAGCGTTGGCCATGATGACATGGTCGCCAAGGATGCAGTCGTGCGCCACATGGGTAAAGGCCATCAGCAGGCAGTCCCTGCCCACCACGGTCTTGCCCGAGGCCGCCGTGCCTTTGTTCACCGTGGCCGACTCTCGCACCGTGGTGCCGTCGCCGATATAGCAGTAGGTCTTTTCTCCTTGATATTTAAGGTCTTGCGGTATGGCCGAAATCACTGCGCCAGGGAAAATCTTGCAATTCTTCCCGATACGAGCACCGTCCATGATGGTCGCGTTGGGACCAATCCATGTGCCGCTGCCGATTTCAACATCCTCGCCAATCCAGGCGAAAGCCTCGATTTTGACATCTTCAGCGATGCGGGCATTCGGATGGATATAGGCCATGTTCATAGTTGAGAGTTTAGAGTTGATTTGTCACGAAGTCTCGAAGTCCCTCGTCCCGCAGTCTAATATAACAAAGTATGCTTGATTTTCCTTGCGAAGGCGGTGTTGGAGAAATGTCCGGGTTTCACCGCAGTCACCTTGCCTTTGATAGGTCGTCCGACCAAGGTTAGGTCGCCAATGACATCGAGCAGTTTGTGGCGTGCCGGCTCGTTGTCGAAATAGAGCTCCACATTGTTCAGGATGCCACATTCCTTGACGGTCACTTTGGGCTTACGGAAGAAGGTGGCGATGCGATCGAGTTCCTCGTCCGACACTTTCCGGTTGACGAACACGATGGCATTGGTCAGGTCGCCGCCTTTGATGAGGTTGCGACTGATGAGCGTTTCCAGTTCGTGAAGGAAGACGAAGGTGCGGCAAGGCGCAATCTCGGTTTCAAAGCCCTCGAGGGTGTGCAACGAGGCGCATTGCTCGTCAAGCACTCTTGTATTGTACTTCACCTTCACGTCGATTTCAAACCTGTCGCAAGGCTCAATGGTCAGCTCAATGCCTAAAACCTCGTTCTTGTAGGAAATCGGTTCCTCGATGATGAGATAGTTGCGTGGCGCGTTTTGCTCTACGATGCCCGCCTGCCGGATGGCCTCGACAAAAAACTTGCTGCTACCGTCCATGATGGGCGTTTCTTCCACGTCGATGTCGATAAGCACATTGTCGATACCCATACCGCGCAATGCTGCCAACACATGCTCGACGGTGTAGATCTTCACGCCGCCTTTGCCGAGTGTCGTGCCTCGGGCAGTATCGATGACATTATCGACATCAGCCTCGATAACAGGCTGGCTTTCAAGGTCAATTCTACGAAAACGGATTCCGGAATTTATGGGAGCCGGTTTGAAAGTCAAGGTGCCGCACTGACGAGTGTGGAGTCCTGCCCCTTTCACACTGACTTTATTTTTGAGCGTACATTGTTTCTCCATAAAAGACTAAATTTCGTGGATCTCTTTCCACAAAAAACGTGCAAAGATAGGAATTATTCTATAACCTCAAAAAAAAACTTTCATGGAGGCCTGCAGCCCTGCTTACATTTCTTTCTTCAGCGCAGCCAATTCCTTCTCCAATGCGGCCAACTTACGAGCCATTTCGTCAATGTGGCGGAAACGTGCATTGGAAACCAAATACTGGCGCAAAGGCTGAATCGGAGTACCCATAAACGCCTGATTCTCTTGCTTTATACTGCCCATGATGCCGCTCTGTCCGCCGAATTTCGATCCGTCGGCAATGCTGATATGCCCGACGAAGCCCGACTGTCCGCCCACCACGCAATTCTTTCCGAGATGCGTGGAGCCACTCACGCCCACTTGGGCCGCAAGAGCCGAATTTTCGCCCACTTCCACGTTGTGCGCCAGATGGACCAAGTTATCCAGTTTCACGCCTTTGCGGACATGCGTCGACCCCATCGTGGAGCGGTCGATGGTGGTGTTGGCCCCGATTTCCACATTGTCCTCGACGACCACGTTGCCCACCTGCGGAATCTTCTCGTAATGCCCGTCGGGCTGAGGCGC
>CAMOCK010000056.1 GCA_946610645.1 uncultured Bacteroidales bacterium | reverse complement strand
TTTCCGTACTTTTGCAGCGTTTTCAAAAGTATGGCGCGGACAGGTAAGTATATCGTGATTTTGTTGCTGGGTTTGTTGTCTATCGGACTTCAGGCCCAAGACACCATCACGCTACAAACTGTCGAAGTGACGGCTGAAAAATTCGGCGTTGACGCTTTGAAACCATTGGTTGCGAGAAAGTTGGATACGCTCGTGCTGCAAACCAAAAGCACATCGAGCCTTTCCGACCTGCTCATCCGGCACAGCCCCGTGTTCATCAAGACCTACGGGCCGGGCGGCACGTCGACGGCCTCGTTCAGAGGCACCACGGCCAGCCACACCCTCGTGCTTTGGAACGGCTTCCAACTCAACGCGCCAAGCCTCGGACAGGTCGACTTCAGCACCATTCCCGTCTTCTTGGCCGACGACGTGAGCCTCAACTGGGGCAGCGGCACGTCGAACAACAGCGGCGGATTGGGCGGAACGGTCAGCATCGACAACACCAATCGTTTTGGAAGCGGCTTCCTGCTCGACCTGAAACAGACCTACGGCAGTTTCAACACCTTGGGAAGTTTCGTCACCGTGGGCAACTACGGCAAGAAGTTCTCGTTTCGCGTGAAGGCCTACCGCAACTCGTCGGACAACGACTTCGAGTACACCAACGTGGCCAAAATCGGTCACCCAAGAATGAAGCAGCGCAACGCCGACTTTGTCGACTACGGCGTGATGCCCGAACTGAGTTTCCTGTTGGGAAACAGCATTCTCAGCGTCTCTTCGTGGAACCAATGGAACAACCGCAACCTGCCTACCATCATGACCAACGTCGACAACATCAACACGGAAGAATGGACGGGCGACAACTTTTCGCGCAACTTCGTGTCGTTCAAGACTTTTTGGGAGACGGGCAGCCTGCAACTGAAGTCGGCGGCCTTCATCGAAAACCAGCGCTATTTTCTTTTGACGCGCAACCCTGTTACTGACGACACGGTCACCTTCATCAACTCCGAGAACCATGCCATGATTCTTCACCAAATCGCCAACCTTGAGCAGCAGCTTTACAAGAGCTGGTCGCTGAAGGCCAAACTGCAATGGGACCACGAACAGGTGAGGAGCAACAACTATACGGGGTTGAAACGCCGCAACGTGGTTTCGGCCTATGCTGCCCTCAACGGCGAGCCTTTCGGCTTCGCCAAGCTCAGCCTCACCGCCCGCTTCGACATGACCGATGGTAAGGCGATGGGCCTTTTCCCAACGGCGACCTTGTCCTACCAACTGCCTTTTTATAAGGCTGTCAGCTTCACCTTGGGCTACAGCCACAACTATCGGAACCCTTCGCTCAACGATCTCTATTGGTATCCAGGCGGCAATCCCGACCTGCTTCCCGAAAACGGCCGCACCGTCGACCTCGCCGTGAAATTCGGCTTGCAGGAAGGCCCTTTCAAGCTCGACCTGCGCTCGGGCGGCTATTTCTCCAAAGTGAAGAACTGGATCCAGTGGATGCCGACCTCATATCGTTTTTGGGTGCCCGAAAACGTCTCGAAGGTTTTTGCGCGAGGCATTGAGAACCATATCGACGTGGCGTTTGTCAAAGGCGATTGGAAAGTCACGTTGTCAGGCAATTACGTTTTCACCGTCACCACCGACGAGAGCGAGAAGGCCGTCCAGCAAGGCACCATCGGCAAGCAACTCATCTACATACCGCGCCATCATGCCAACTTTTTCCTCAATGCGCAATGGAAAACGTGGAACATAGGCTACACCGTTGAGGCAACGGGCCGCCGCAGCACCTCATATTCCGAGAACCAGTTTTTCGCCTACGACTTGCCGTCATACACGCTGCATCATGTTGCCATCGGCAAGCAAATCAAGAAGTTCCGCATCGAGCTTCGCTGCAACAACCTGTTCGACAAAGACTACCAGAACGTCATTTGGAGGGCCATGCCGGGGAGGAGCTTTGAGGTGATGGGGAGCTACAGGTTTTAGTTTGGAGTTACCAGTTGTCAGTTGTCAGTTGTCATTTGTTCAGTTGTCTATAGGCCATCAACTGCAAACTGTCAGATGTTTCTACTTCAAGTCAATGAAAGGCACCGAGTTGCCGAGCATGTATTGCGGCAACTTGCCGTCCCATTTCTGCACGGCTTCGTAGTTGACGAGCTTGGGGTTGCTCTCCAAAGCCGCCGCCTTGATGCTCATGGCTTCGGCCTCGGCTTCGGCTTTGATTTTGGTCTGCTTGGCCTGCTCCTCCACTTGGATGGTGACGTTCTTGGCTTTCAGTGCGTTCTGTTCGGCCACTTGTTTTTCTTTGATGGCGGTCTCAAAGTCGTCATCGAAGTCGATGTTGACGAGCTGGAACTGGACGTTCATGAAATAGGTTGCATCCAACGTCTCACGCAGTTGCTGCTCGATTTGTCGGCGCACCGCGTCGCGGTTCTCTACGATTTCGGTAGCGGCGAAGTTGCCGAACGATTCCTTCATGGCCGAGCGGATGAAAGGCACAACGATGCGGTTGTGGTAGTCGTCGCCGACGTTCTTCATCAGTTTGCTGATGTTTTCGCGCACGAGGTCGTAGTTGATGGTGTATTCCACCTCAGAGGTTTGCACGTCGCGCGTGTAGCTGTCCTCCTTGCCGTCGTGCTTCTTCTGTTGCACGTTGACGCGCTTGATGGTTTGAATGAAAGGAATCTTCATGTGGAGGCCGTCCTCAATCACCTCGTCGCTCATCTTGCCGAAGGTGGAAAGCACGCCGCGTTCCGACGAGCGGATGGTGTAGAATGAGGAGAAGAATACCAAGATGGCTAACAGTGCCAAAACGCCCCAAAGGATGTAGCGTCCGATTTTCTTGTTGTTGTTGATAACGATGTTTTGTGGCATTGTTTCTGTGTTTTGTGGTTTGTTTGCGCAAAGGTACATATATTTAGGCAATTGAACAGCAATTTGCTATTTATTTTCGTTTGGAAGGGCAGCGTCCTGAAGGGACGATACTTTATTGACCGTAGGTTGCAACCTGCGGCAGCACACCGATAGGCAGTCTCTACATCAACCTCCTCAGCCTCCGCATCGAAGCCCACATCAACGGCAGGCTGACGAGCAAGGTCAGCACCTCGGCAATGGGCATACTGAGCCAGATGCCCAACTGCCCGATGATGGGGGTGAGGACGAACAAGGGAATCAGGACGAAGACGATGCTGCGGCACACGGCGATGACGACCGACTCGATGGGCCGCTCGATGGCGGTGTGGAAGCTGCTCCCGATGATGTTGACGAAAGAAACAAGGTAATGTAGGGTGACGTAGGTGGTGGCCACCATCGCCAACTCGTGCAGTTCGGGGTCGCCTTCGGAGAAGGCACCCACGATGCCGTTTTTGAAGACGAGGACGACCAAATAAACGCCCACACCGATGCAACCGCCAAAGAGCATTGAATTGAGTAACAATGATTTGATTCGCTTATAATCCTTTGCACCAAGGCTGTAAGACATGAGTGGATAAAGCGCTTGCGACAGCCCAAAAATCGACATATTGACGATGAAGTTGAAATAGCAAACGATGGTGAGCGCGGCCACGCCCTTCGGGCCGATGTCGCGCATCAGCACAAGGTTGAAGATATAGGTGGTGATGGCCGCCGACACCGAAGTGAGCATCTCCGACGAGCCGTTGAAGAAAATCTTCCCGACCTCGTGCTTGCCGCCCATCAGCTTGCCGAAACGCACGTTGTGGAGCAGCACCAAGGCCGCCGTGGTGTTGGCGATGCAGGTGGCGATGGCCGCGCCCGCCACGCCCCAGCCGAAACGCAGCACGAAGAAATAGTCCAACACAATGTTGACCACGCAGCAAATCACGCCGCTCGTGAAGACCCAGTTGGGCTTGCCGCGCAATCGTGTGAAGGCCTCGGTGAAGTTGGGGATGCAATAGAAGATGAATCCGCAACCGATGATGCCAAGATATTGGCGCACAAGTGGATAAACCTCGTCGTTGCAGCCTAAAAGATAACACAACCGTTTGAGGTTGAACGCAACCAAGGCCGAGAGCAAAAGGATGGTGGTCACAAAGACGACAAAAGTCAGCGTGGTATAGCCCTTCACGCGCTCCTCGTCACCGTTGCCTTGGGCGATGCCTGCAATGACGATGCCGCCCGAGATAATCATAATGGCCACGCTGAGCATCACGCTGATGAGCGGCATGCTCAGGTTGACGGCGGCCAAGCCCAAAGCCCCCACGCCACGGCTCACAAACAGCCCGTCGATGATGGTCTGCAAGCCCACGATGAGCATCCCGACGATGCTCGGCAGGGCGTACCTGAACAACTCTTTCCTGACCGATTCCTTTTGCGTCATTTCAAAAATCCGTTTTTGGGGCTGCAAAAATACGGAAGTTTTCAAACATTAATGTTCACGAATGAGCCGTGAACGCTCCAAGAAATTCATGGAAATTCGTGATCCATTCATGGAAATTCGTGTAAAAAACAGTATCTGACTTCTACAAATCTTTGTAAATGCAAAAATCAAACTATTGTAAATTAAATAGTTGTGTGTCAAAAAGTTTGTAATGCCCGCGAAACTCGTTTTTTGCAATCGGAAATGCTATATTTTTGCAGCCGAAACTTTTAAGTCAAACCAAATGAAAACGAACAACAGAATTTTCAGGAAAATGACGGCTCCTTTGGCGCTTGTGGCCTTGGCCGTCGTGCTCTCGGCTTGCCCGAGAAGCAAACCCTCCTATGTTGACTTGGGAAAAATCCCGGATCAGTATTTGGCCACCGTGCCCTACAAGAACGGCGACGTGTTCCGTATGCAGCACGAGAGCGACCGCCTCGTCATCGACTTCACGGTTTCGCGCCATCGGCAAAAGGAAATGGAGGAAGGCTATGGCCCCGTTCCCACACGCTTTCAGCCCGCCCCCGACTGGTATTATGAATACGAGACCGACTTCACCAAATGCACGCCAAGCTATCCCATTTTTGACGTAACTATCCAGTTTTCAAACCAGTACATGGTATATCAAGAAGAACAAGGTTACGATCCTTTCCCGAAATTGGCGCAAATCAACGGGGTTGGAGTGGCAAGGGTTCCGTTTTTTGGCGAGGATTGCTCCGATTATGAGATGGCTGATTCCTTGGAAATCAACAATCGTTATTACCATGACGTCTTCAAACTGAAGGTGGATGGCAGTTATTATGAAGACAAGGGTCTCATCCATGCCGACACCTATTATTATAACTATGAGAAAGGCTTGCTCGGCGTTATTATGTCAAACGGTGAAAAATATTGGCTCTATGAAGACTAAACTTTTGATTTTGATGGCATTGACCATCGTGGCGACTTCTTGCGTGAAGACCAAGACCTATTATGTTAACGATGCGAGTCGTGCCTGGTTTGCCGACAGCACGAATTGCAACTTCACGATGCGCGACGACAACGGCGTTTCTTATTCGTTTGAGCTGACTCCTGCCAGACAAGAGATGCTGGAATCTGGCTCTTTATTTCTTTGCATCCCGACGGAAAAGGCTTTGAATGAGGAGATTTACCAATCGGGTCAATCGTCTTACCACAACCAAAGCTTGGCTTTTTATGCCGGATTGTCTGCCTTCAAGCATGACGATGAAACGGAAGGCTGCGACGATTTCAGGCTGTCGTTCGGCGAAGCCACCTATACGATGCGCATCGACGGCGATACTTTCCACCCACGCGACTGCCACGACTTGGGAAGCGGCGTTACAATGGATTATACTGCGGAATATATTGATTCCTACACGGTTAGCGAAAAGACCTATCAAGGCGTGATGCATCTCAAATTAGTTGATGTCGCCTATCCGATGACCATAAACTTCCCGACCGAGATTTACTACGCCAAGCATTACGGCTTGATTCAAGTCACCCTCGACGACAAACTGACTTTGAGGCGATTGCCATAGGATGCATGTCTTTTATGGCTGCTTAACGAAAGCGGAGAGATTCTCCGCTTTTTTTTGTGCCTCATATAGGAATTTTGCTTACCTTTGCCTTTTCAAAAATAGCAAAATCATTAAATTTAAACCAATGAATAACAAACTGTTAGACAATAAACTCCCTTATTTGGTGGCCGACATGGGCTTGGCCGCATGGGGACGTAAGGAAATCGAGGTGTCGGAACACGAGATGCCCGGCCTGATTTCGCTGCGCAAGAAATATGGCGACACGAAGCCGCTGAAAGGCGCGAAAATTATGGGCTCGCTGCACATGACCATCCAAACGGCCTGCCTCATCGAGACCTTGGTCGAACTGGGCGCAACGGTGCGGTGGTGCTCGTGCAACATCTATTCGACGCAAGACCACGCTGCCGCAGCCATCGCCGAGACGGGTACTGCCGTTTTCGCTTGGAAAGGCGAGACGCTTGAGGACTATTGGTGGTGCACCAAACGCGCCATCACCTTCCCGGATGGAACTGGCCCAGATTTGATAGTGGACGATGGCGGCGATGCCACGCTGCTGATTCACAAGGGCTATGCCTGCGAAAACGACCCCAAACTCCTTGACACGCCTACCGAAAGCGAAGAGGAAAGAGCTTTGATGAGCGTCATAAAGGCCACCTATAAAGAGAATCCTACCTTCTGGCATACGGTTGTGGCCAACTGGAAAGGCGTTTCGGAAGAGACCACCACGGGCGTTCACCGTCTGTATCAGATGCACGAGCGCGGCGAACTGCTCGTGCCCGCCATCAACGTCAATGACTCGGTGACCAAGTCGAAGTTCGATAACCTCTACGGCTGCCGCGAGTCGTTGGCCGACGGCATCAAGCGCGCCACCGACGTGATGATTGCCGGCAAGGTCGTGGTTGTTTGCGGCTACGGCGAAGTGGGCAAGGGCTGCTCGCACTCGATGAAGAGCTATGGCGCCCGCGTCCTCGTCACCGAAATCGACCCCATCTGCGCCTTGCAAGCCGCCATGGAAGGCTTCGAGGTGACCACGATGGAGGAGGCCGTCAAGGAAGGCAACATCTTTGTGACCACCACGGGCAATTGCGACGTCATTACGCTTGAGCACATGCTCCAGATGAAGGACCAAGCCATCGTGTGCAACATCGGCCACTTCGACAACGAGATCCAGGTGGACCGCCTCGAAAAGACCGAACATCTGAAGGAGAAGATCAATATCAAGCCACAGGTTGACAAATACGTCTTCGACGATGGTCACTGCATCTTTTTGCTGGC
>CAMOCK010000055.1 GCA_946610645.1 uncultured Bacteroidales bacterium | reverse complement strand
GTAACGTTTGCCGGGATAACCCTCGGCGTATTTGTTGGTCATGACAGAACCCATAGCCTCCAGAACTTGCTCACTGACAAAGTTTTCCGAAGCGATGAGTTCGATTCCGTGCATCTGACGCTCTTTCTCTTGGCGAATCAGATCAAAGATTTTCTCGTCTCTTTTCATATTTGTTGAATTGTTGATTTGTTGAATCGTTTAATTGTTGTTTTTCTTGGGAGATAGCGGATCAAGTCCGCTATGACGTCCTATGGTAGGACTGCCAGAGGCTAATCCGCTGCAAAGTTGCGAAATTTTATCGAGTCTGCAGCAAAAAATCTAACTTTTACTATTTTTGCCAGCCTAAAACCCTTTCATTCTATGAAAAACAAGTCTTTTTTTGCCTTTTTTTTGGTATTAATGACGGCCACGGCCTTTTCTTGCAAACAACATCCACAACCAGTTGAAACCACCATTGACTATTCCGACACCATGTATTGGTACAGTTGTGGCGACGAAAGCCATTCCGCCGATGTGTTCTATGTGTATCCAACCGTTTCGACCATCTCCTTTGCCGATAACGACTCGTCGTGGTTTGCCGATATCCGTCAGCCCGAAGTGCGCGAGGAAGCCAATGGTAATCAGAGGTTTAACAAGATGCTTTACGGCGAGTACAATTTCTATGCGCCCTATTATCGACAAATGGTTTTTGAAGCTTATAGCCAACCCACCTCCATTTTGGACTCGCTGGCGCAAATCGCGGCGAAAGATGTCAAAGACGCTTTCCAATATTACATGGCTCACCACAACCAAGGCCGGCCTTTCTTCTTGATGGGCCACAGCCAGGGCTCGCAGATGCTTATCGAACTGCTGAAAGACGGCATGACCGAGGAGCAACGGAAACAAATGGTGGCTGCCTATTGCATTGGTTATCAAGTTACAGCGGAAGACTTGGCCAAGTATCCTGATGCCTTGAAGCCTGCCACCGACAGCCTCATGCAAGGTCTGGTCGTTTTCAACTCCGTGACCGACACAACGGCCATAGGAAGAGTTTCGCGCAACGATGTTGTGGGCATCAACCCCACGACTTGGACGATGGCGACGGACACCGTTCCCGCCGAGTTCCATTTGGGCATGGCCCGATACAACGAAGCCCGCGACAGTGTCCTCGTCGTGCCTTGCCCTACAAGGACTTACCTCTTCAAACACAACACCGTTTGCCCTGATCTCGACCCAGAAATGGTCTTCATCCCCGCCTACGAGCAGATGTTTCCGAAGGGCAATCTTCACTTCGCCGACTCGTGGCTATATGGCGGCAATGTTTTGGTGAATATGCGGTGCAGGTTGAGGAACCATTGAATAATCTTTTGTTTTTGCACCCCACCAAACAAGATTTTGGTTTCATTCATCATTATTCTCAAAATTGTGTAATTTTGCGCTTCAAATCTAACAACATGGCACGAATCATGGCTATCGACTTGGGCAGAAAACGTTGCGGCATCGCCGTGACCGACCCGTTGCAGATTATCGCCAACGGGCTGACCACTATACCGTCGTCGCAAGTTGTTGATTTTATGCTTAATTACTTAAAGCAAGAGGAGGTGGAGACCCTTGTCATCGGCGAGCCCAAGGACATGAATAACAACCCTTCCGACTGCTCCAAGTACATCGATCCCATCGTGAACCGCCTGAAAAAACTGTTGCCCACGATGAACATCGTGCGCTACGACGAGCGCTTCACATCCGTGATGGCGCACCAAACCATGATTGACGCCGGCCTCAAGAAATCCAAGCGGCAAGACAAGGAACTGGTCGATACCATCGCCGCCACCATCATCCTGCAATCGTATATGGAATCCATAAGAGTTAGGAGAGAGGAGGTGGGAGCGAGGAGCAACTTCACTATACTCCACACTCCTAACTCCACACTTCTAACTCCACACTCCCAACTAACTGATAACTAGACAACTGACAACTAATAACTAATATGATATTACCCATCGTAGCATACGGTCACCCCACGCTGAAGGCTGTCGCGCAGCCCATCACGCCCGACTATCCTGAGTTGGACAAACTCATTGCCGACATGTGGGAAACCCTCGCGCACAGCGAAGGTGTCGGCCTCGCAGCACCGCAAGTGAACAAGTCCATCCGCCTCTTCCTCGTCGATGGCAACCCCTTCTATCCCGATTATCCTGACGGCAAGGACTTCAAGCAAGTCTTCATCAATGCTGAGTTGATCGAAACCTTTGGCGACGAAGTGCCGTTCAAGGAAGGTTGCCTCAGCTTGCCCAACATCTATGAGGAAGTGATGCGCCCCGAAAAAATACGCATAAGATACCTCGACGAGAGCTTCAACGAGCACGAGGAAGTCTTCGAGGGTGTCCGCGCACGCATCATCCAGCATGAGTACGAACACCTCCAAGGCCATGTCCTTGTCGATAGCATCGCACCGTTGCGCAAGACCTTGCTGCAAGGCAAGTTGAGAGGCATCATGGATGGCCGTTGCGATGTGGATTACCGTATGGTTTTCCCCAACAAGAAAAAACGCAGATAAAAACCAAAGGATATGAACAAGACCATGAAATTGATGTTCGTCGCACTGCTGGCCTTCGGAATGATGGCTTGCGGCGAGAAGAAGACCACTGAAGAAGACCTGAAGAAGGCCGAGGCTGCCTTGTTTAACGACGACATGACGGCCAATCCCGAAGCAGCTCCCGCTGCAGTGAAGGCTTTTTGCGACTTCGCCAAGCAAAACCCCGACGACCCCGCTTCGCCCGAATGGCTTTTCAAAGCACTTGAAATCGCTGTCGGACAAAAAGATGCAGCCAAAAGCGAGGAGATTTGCCAGCTGATGATGAAAAGGTACCCGACCTACGAAAAAACGCCTTTTGGCATGTTCATGCTGGCTTCGATGGTGTATGACGACCAACAGAAAGACCTCGACAAGGCTCGTGCGATGTTGGAGAAAGTCGTTTCAGACTATCCTGACAGCGAAATCACGCCCTCGGCTGAGGCCATGATACAGTTTCTTGGGATGACACCCGAGGAAATACTGAAACAATTCGAGGAGCGGGACGCTGCAGAAGAATAAAAAAAAGAAGCCGCCAAATCACTATGGCGGCTTCTTTTTTTGATGTTTATTTCGCGTATTGAACGGCCCTCGTTTCGCGTATGACCGTAATCTTGATTTGACCCGGATAGGTCATTTCGGTCTGGATTTGTCGCGAGAGGTCGTAGGCGATACGGTCGGCCTCTTGGTCGTTCACCTTGTCGGCACCTACGATGACGCGCAGCTCGCGTCCTGCCTGGATGGCGTAGGTCTTCACCACGCCAGGATACGACATGGCCATGTCTTCCAGTTTGTTGAGGCGTTGGATGTAGGCTTCCACCACTTCGCGACGGGCACCTGGACGGGCGCCTGAGATGGCGTCGCACACTTGCACGATGGGCGAAATCAGGTTGTCCATCTCGATTTCGTCGTGGTGCGCTCCGATGGCGTTGCAGATGTCGGGTTTCTCCTTGAGGCGTTCGGCCACCTTCATGCCAAGGATGGCGTGCGGAAGCTCTTCCTCGTTTTCGGCCACTTTACCGATATCGTGGAGGAAGCCTGCGCGTTTGGCGGCTTTCACGTTAAGGCCCAGTTCGGCGGCCATGGTGGCGCAGAGCTTGGCGGTCTCGATGGAGTGCTGAAGCAGGTTTTGTCCGTAAGAGGTGCGATACTTCATGCGACCCACCATCTTGATGAGTTCGGGGTTGAGGTTGTGGATGCCAAGGTCGATGGAGGTGCGCTTGCCGGTTTCCATGATTTCTTGATCGACTTGTTTCTCCACTTTGTGAACCACTTCCTCGATGCGTGCGGGGTGGATGCGTCCGTCGGTGACGAGTTTTTGGAGCGAAAGCTTCGCAATCTCGCGGCGGATGGGGTCGAAGCCGGAAATGAGGATGGCATCGGGGCTGTCGTCGATGATGATTTCTACACCGGTGAGGGCTTCGAGGGCGCGGATGTTGCGGCCTTCGCGACCGATGATGCGGCCCTTGATTTCGTCGTTCTCGATGTTGAACACGCTGACGGTGTTCTCCACGGCAGTCTCAGAAGCCGTGCGTTGGATGGTTTCGAGCACGATCTTCTTGGCAGTTTGTGCCGCGCTCATCTTGGCTTCCTCGGTCACTTCTTTCACATAGACCATGGCATCGGCCTGTGCGTCTTCCTTGATGAGTTCGATGAGCTGTTCCTTGGCTTCCTTGGCGGAAAGGCCCGAAATGGATTCCAGTTTCTGGGCTTCCTCCTTGTAGATGCGGTCGAGGTCCAGCTTCTTCTTGTTGAAGCTCTCCATTTGGGCCTCGATTTGCTGTTGTACGGCTTGCACTTCCTTGGCCTTGCGCTGTGCCTCTTCCATTTTCTTGTTGGCGTCTTGCTTCAGTTGGTTGATGCGGTTTTCGGCGCTGGCCAATTCGCGCTTGCGGTCGTTGCAGGCTTTTTCATGCTCGTCCTTCATTTGCAGGAACTTCTCTTTGGCTTGCAGGATGCGTTCTTTCTTGATGACTTCGGCTTTTTCCTTGGCTTCTTCGAGCAAGGCTACTTCTTCTTTGGTGACGGCTTTTTTCAACAACGTTGAGGTGATGAAATAGCCGATGGCCAAGCCCAAAATGAGGGCTGCGATGGGAATGATGATGTTTAATGCGCTGAGTAATAACATTTTGGATAAACTCTGTTTTACCCGATTTGAGAGGGAAGAAACAAAAGAAACTGCCTGTCCTTAGGAAGTGTGTAAACTCCAAGTGAAACGCTTATGGTCACCACGTTGCGCAAACGTCCACCGGTGCCGAAGCACTTCCCCGAAAGGAATGAGGCCTGTTTTTGCAGTGCGCGAGTAAACCGATTGATGTGATGATAATGTTGAGTTTACCAAATGCGTTGAACAGGCAGTTTCAGCTCTTCAAAGAACCACATTCCGCTTTTTCTTGGCGGATTATGCTGTTGGGTCACTCAATAAGGCGTTAAGTTCGTTCAGCTTGCGTCCCAAATCTTGATCCTTGAAGGTCAATTCAGACTCCATCTTGACCACGGAGGTGGCAAATTGCAGTGCTGTCATCGAGAGCAAGTCCTGCGCGTCCTTGTATGCATAGTGCTTCGCGTAGAACTTTATCCTCTCGTTGATAAGCGAGGCTGCCTTCCTGACCCTTTCCTCGTCAGCGCGGGCCACGGCCAAACGAAAGGGCCGGTCCAACAGGGTGATATTGATCGTGATTTCATCCATCTTGCTGACTATCAAGTATCTGAATTATTCCTTGCTGTTCAAAATCGAAACGCATCGGTCGATTTCTCTCACCAACTCCTTAATGAGTTTCCTTCCTTCTTCTACTTCTCCCTCGTTGTCGAGTGCGTTAACAATTGTAGATTTATTTATTTTTTCTTGCAACTCCACGGCGGACTGACGCAAGGCGGCATTCTCGCGCTGCAAAGCGTCGTTTTCCTCCGCAATCCGCTTGTTTTCAACGGACAACCGGTTCTTCTCATCAATTAATTTCCGCAATTTGGTTTCGATTTCGGATACTATGACGCTCAAATCGGCCATCGGGCAAACGGGTTTGGAATTGTGGCACAAAAATACGGATTTTACCCTTTCCCGCGTATGTTTTTCGATTTTTTTTCCAAAAAACGTCGCACATACCCAAAAATACGCTACTTTTATCGCTCAAAACCCTTTACAATGAAACGACTTTTTCTCATGACCATTATGACCGTTCTCTTGGCCTCATGCGCTCCCAAAGAAACCACCTTGACTTTTTTGGAAACCACTGACACCCATGGGCGTTACGACGAGTTTGCCAACGATGCCCACCTTATCAAGACGATGAAATCCAAATTGGGCGACAAGCTCATTTTGCTTGACAACGGCGACAATATGCAAGGCACCGTGTTTCAGTATTGCTCCAACCACGACCCCGAGCATCCCAATCTCGTTTCAGAGGTGCTCAATTATTTGCCTTACGATGCCATTTGCGTCGGCAACCACGACATAGAGGCGGGCCGACGGGTGTTCGACCGCGTTTATTCCGAGGCTAAAATGCCCGTTTTGGCCGCCAATGTCATTGACGAGGCCACCGGCGAGCCTTATTTCGTCCCTTATACAATAATCGAGCGCGACGGATTCAAAATTGCCGTTTTAGGCTTGCTGACACCCTACGTCGTCACTTGGGTGCCCGACCGCTTGCGCCCAGGGTTGCGTTTCGAGCAATTGGAGGCCGCCGCCGAAAAATGGGTGAAACACATCCGCGAGAAGGAGCATCCCGACTTGATGGTGGGGCTTTTCCACTCGGGATGGGAACCCATGGCGCAAAACTTGCCAACCGACCACCCTTTGGGACGCGAAAATGCCACGAAATGGGTAGCCGAAAACGTGCCTGGATTTGACCTCATCTTCTACGGCCACGCCCACCGCGCCAAGGCTGAAAAACGGGTGAATGTGGCGGGCGACACCGTGTGTGTGCTCAATTCGGGCCACAGGGCGCAATGCTTGGCCAAGGCCGAAGTGAAGCTGAAGAAAGGCCACAAGCCACAAATCAGCATCGAAATAGTGCCCTCCGACGGCGAAGAGAAAGACTCCGAATTCCTCGCCATGCTCCAGCCATATCTTGACCGCGCTCGCGAATACCAAGGGCAAATCGTGGCCGAATTGCCCGTCGATGTTTTCTCCGACGACGCCTTCAAAGGCCCGTGCCTCTGGGTCGATGAAATCCATCGCTGCCAGTTCGATGTCGTCGAAGCCGAAGGCATACACGCCGACATCTCGATGGCAGCCCCGCTGAGCGGCGGCCAGCCCCTCCAAGCCGGTAAGCTGTTCGTCGAAGATTTCTTCACTTGGTATCCTTTCGAAAACGCGTTGGCAGTCATGGCCTTGACGGGCAAGGAGGTGAAAGACTATCTCGAATATGCATACGAGATGAAAAACCCGATTTACAACTTCGACTCGGGCGCGGGCATCATCTATGAGGTGACCGACAAAAAGCCCATGGGCGAGCGCATCCGCATCGTCGGCATGGCCGACGGAACGCCTTTCGACATGGAGCGTACCTACAACGTGGTGATGAACTCCTACCGCTCGATGGGTGGTGGCAACCATCTCATCAACGGCGTGGGTTGGGCACAGGAAGACATCAAGAACCACGTCGTTTGGCAAAGTGAGAGCGACCTCCGCTCCCTCTTCATCGAATGGGCCGCGGCAAAAGGCGACCTCGACAGCGAACCGCTCAACTGTTGGAAAATCAAATGAAAGAAGAATTTCTATACTATGTTTGGGAAAACCGCCTGATTGACAAAGACTTGCAAACCATAGAAGGCGAACAGGTCGATATTGTGGAGACAGGCTACCGCAACACCAACTCGGGGCCTGACTTCCTTGAGGCCAAAATACAAATCGGCGACAAACTTTGGGCCGGACATGTGGAAATCCATGTGAAATCCAGCGACTGGAACCGGCATCACCACCAAAACGACAAGGCCTACAAAAACGTCATCTTACATGTCGTTTATGAAAACGACGTCGTTGTTGATGGCATCCCAACTTTGGAGTTGAAAGGACGTTTCGATGCCGCGCTCTTCACTAATTATCAGCGGTTCGTCGGGTCGAAAACTTGGATTCCTTGTTCCAATTCCATAGCTAAAGTCCCCGTTTTCACCCGCCTCTCGTGGCTCGACCGAATGGCCGTGGAACGCCTGGAAGAAAAGTCGAAAAACGTCAATAGAACTATGAACGCCAATCAGTTCGACTGGGAAGATACGCTTTATAAACTCCTCATGCGCTATTTAGGCTTGAAGGTGAACAATGAAGCTTTCGAGACGTTGTCCAACCTTTTGCCTTTCAAGACTTTGCTGAAACACGCCGACAACATCCTGCAAGTGGAGGCCATGCTTTTCGGCTGTGCAGGTTTGTTGGACGGCAAGTGCAGTGAAGAGTATCCGCAACAGCTTCAGCGCGAGTTTGCCGCGATGAAGGCCAAGTTCAACCTTGTCGCCATGCCAGCCGAGCGATGGAAGTTCATGCGAATGAGGCCAAGCAACTTCCCCACCATCCGTCTAGCCCAGATGGCACAACTCATCCATCGCAACGGTTGCCTGTTCTCCAAAGTCAAGGAGGCAACAACAACGGCTGAGGTCAAGGAACTGTTTGACGTGGTGGCCTCTGAGTATTGGGACACGCATTATCGCTTTGGGTTTCCCACCGAAACGAAACCGAAACATTTGGGCGAAACCACCTCCGACATACTTATTGTCAATGCCGTGGCACCTTTGTTGTTTTGCTTTGGCAAGCTGCACAAGGAAGAGCTTTATTGCGACAGGTCCATGCAGTTTCTGGAAGAAACCGCCGCCGAGCGCAACAGCATCATCCGTCACTTTGCCCAAAGCGGCATCGAGGCAGAAAACGCCATGCAAACACAGGCCATGCTACACCTATTTAATATATATTGCAAGCGGAAACGCTGCTTGGAGTGTCGTTTGGGCCATGTCTTGTTGCGATAAAATGCCACTTTGTCACCTCAACTGACAAAACCCTGCCATTTTCAACTTTGGCACGAAATATGACAAGCACCCGCCGTCATTCAATTTATTAAACCTGAAATTTTAAATTTTAAATCTGAATAATTATGGCAAAACTATCAATCAAACCTTTGGCCGACCGCGTGGTCATCGAGCCCGCCGCCGCCGAACAGAAAACCGCAAGCGGTATCATCATCCCTGACACCGCTAAAGAGAAGCCCCAACAAGGTAAAGTCGTGGCCGTAGGTCCCGGCACCAAGGACAACGCCATGACCTTGAAGGTTGGCGACAATGTCATCTATGGCAAATACGCCGGCACCGAGTTCCACCTCGACGGCAAGGATTACATGATTATGCGTGAATCTGATGTCATTGCTATCATCTAATCTGTTGTAAAGACGTAGCGCGCTACGTCTCTACAAAACAACAATTAAACACTTCAACAGTCAACAATTAAACAACGAAATATCATGGCAAAAGACATTCTTTTCAATATCGAATCGCGCGACGGCCTGAAGAAAGGCGTCGACGCTTTGTCAAACGCAGTGAAGGTGACCCTCGGCCCCAAAGGCCGTAACGTGGTCATCGAAAAATCGTATGGCGCTCCCCAAATCACCAAGGACGGTGTGACGGTCGCCAAGGAAATCGAACTCATCGACCCCGTCGAGAACATGGGTGCCCAACTCGTGAAGGAAGTGGCCTCCAAGACCAACGACTTGGCTGGTGATGGTACCCCCACCGCCACCGTGTTGGCCCAAGCCATCGTTGCCACGGGTCTGAAGAACGTCACCGCCGGTGCCAACCCGCTCGACCTGAAGCGTGGTATCGACAAGGCCGTTGCCGCTGTGGTCGCATCGCTGAAGAAGATGTCGGTGAAAGTCGACGGCGACAATGAGAAGATCAAGCAAGTGGCCACCATCTCGGCCAACAACGACAGCACCATCGGCGGCCTCATCGCCGAGGCTATGGGCAAGGTGAAGCAAGAAGGCGTGATCACCGTTGAGGACGCCAAAGGCATCAACACCTACGTCGACGTCGTCGAAGGTATGCAGTTCGACCGTGGCTACATCTCGCCTTACTTCGTCACCAACACCGAGAAGATGGAAGCCGTCTACGAGAATCCTTACATCTTGATCTACGACAAGAAGATCTCCGTGATGAAGGACTTGCTGCCCGTGCTCGAAAAGACCCTGCAAACCGGTCGCGCCCTCATCATCATCGCTGAGGACATCGACGGCGAGGCCTTGGCTACCTTGGTGGTCAACCGTCTGCGTGGCTCGCTGAAAGTGGCTGCCGTCAAGGCTCCTGGCTTCGGCGACCGTCGTAAGGAAATGCTGGAAGACATCGCCATCCTGACCGGTGGCACCGTCATCAGCGAAGAGAAGGGATACAAGCTTGAAGATGCTACCCTGCAAATGCTCGGCCAGGCCGACAAGGTGAGCATCAACAAGGACAACACCACCATCGTGAACGGCCACGGCACCAAGAGCGCCATCGAGGCCCGCACCAACCAAATCAAGGCCCAAATCAAGACCACAACGAGCGACTACGACCGCGAGAAGCTGCAAGAGCGCTTGGCCAAGTTGGACGGTGGCGCGGCAGGCAGCCATGTGGGTGACGCCTCTGAGCTCG
>CAMOCK010000054.1 GCA_946610645.1 uncultured Bacteroidales bacterium | reverse complement strand
CCACGGGTAGCCTCTTCCCTGTCGAAACGCAAAACGGAGAGAAATTCGGCATCGTCGATTACAGCATCGGCGTGTTCAACGGCAATGGCGCCAACCAACTCGACAACAACAACCGTAAGGATGTCGTCGGTCGCTTGGAATTGCATCCCGGCCTGAAAGCCCTGACTTTGAGTGGTTCGTATTACTATGGCCAGTACACCAAAGACGACAATGTCAACTGCACCCGCAACCGTTGGGCAGCCGGCGCGCAATACAATGATGGCAAGTTCGTCCTCCGTGGCGAATACATCAGCGGCACCACGGGAGTTGCTCATACCGTTATCCCCGAAGACCTTGGCTATTTCAATAGCAATGGTTATTATGGTGTAATTGGATACAACTTCCAAGCTGGCGAACAGAAGATCATGCCCGTCGTGCGTTATGATCACTTCACCAAAGATGCTAGCATCGCAAAAGGCGGCACGAATTGGTACACTGTTGGTATCAACTACTGGCCTCTGAAGTCCGTGAACTTCAAACTTGACTATTCACTGGTACAGCAAGTCATTGGCGAAAAAACCAACTCTCACCGTGTGGTCGGTATCCTGAGCTATAAGTTCTAATCTTGAATTTTGAATTTTAAATTTTGAATTTTGAATCTTATGGCAAACAACAACATCTCCAATATCTGGAAAAAAGAGGACTGGTTGGCCGTGTGGATCGGCTTCATCGTCATTGCGGTGGCCTGCATCGCCGTCCTCACCGGCTCATTCGATTTCTCCGCCGCCAAGTTCGGCACCTGGCACTGGTGGGAAAATGTCGAGGAAAAGAAATCCTTGGCTGCCCAATTCAATGGTGAGTTTTGGGTCAAACTGCTGCGCACCTTCTTGGTGACGGGCATCTTGTTTGGCATCGGCATCAAGCTGCAAGGCGAGAAGATCGGGAAGTTCATCCCCGCCTTCGTCGTGCTGTTCCTCATCTGCATCGTCGTAAGAATGATTAGTGCAGAATACACCCTCAAGATGTACCTCGAATGGGCTTTCTGGGCCTTGCTTATCGGCCTGCTGATTTCCAACACCGTCGGCACTCCCGAATGGCTGAAACCTGCCATCCGCACAGAGTTCTACATCAAGACCGGCCTGGTCATCATGGGCTTCTCGGTGCTGTTCAGCAACATCGCCAAATTCGGTCTCTATGGTCTGGGCATCGCCTGGATTGTGACGCCTATCGTCATCATCTTCATGTGGTGGTTTGGCACCAAGGTGCTGAAAATCGACAACAAGCCTTTGGTCATCACAATGGCTTCGGCCACTTCGGTGTGCGGCACCAGCGCCGCCATCGCCACGGGTGCTGCCTCCAAAGCCAAGAAAGAAGACCTCTCGTTGGCCATCTCCATCTCCATCATTTTCACCATCCTTATGATGGTGTTCGAGCCTATGATTATCCGCGCCTGCGGCATGAACCAGATGATGGGCGGCGCCCTCATCGGCGGCACCGTGGACTCGACGGGTGCTGTGGTGCTGGCCGGTAGCGCCCTCGGCGAAGAAGCCGAGCAAGTCGCTTCAATGGTCAAGATGATCCAAAACATCCTCATCGGTTTCATCGCGTTCTTCGTGGCCATCTTCTTTGCCACCAAGGTCGACAAAGACCCGAACCAAAAAGTCGGTGCGGGCGAAATCTGGACCCGCTTCCCGAAGTTCATCATCGGTTTCTTCGTGGCTTCACTTGTTGCTTCTTTCATCATCCTGCCTTTGACCAGCGGCGAAGTCGTGAACAAAATCAACAAGGATGTCCTTGACCAATACAAGAACTGGGCTTTCGTGCTGGCTTTCACCAGCATCGGCCTCGACACCAACTTCAAGAGCCTCTTTAAGCAGATGCAAGGTGGCAAAGTGCTGTGGCTCTACATCGTCGGTCAGGTGTTCAACATCCTGCTCACGCTGTTTGCCGTGTGGATCCTGCTTTCGGGCGTCATCTTCGAAGTTCCGAATCTTGACATGTTCAAATGATGAACAAAAACCACAAAATCTTCAAAGTGATTACCATCATCGTGGTGGTAATCACTTTGTTTTTGGCCGGCTGGATCATGGCCAACCAGTTCGGTCTCGTCGAAGGCTACGACTTCGGCGCGGGAGCGTATTATTATGCCGACATCCCTACCGAGCAATACCAGGAAATCGTCAACGAGGACGCTTACCAAACCTCCGTTCCCAAGTGGATTTTCTACGTCCTCTTCTTCGCCTGGGGCTGGCTGATGTGGCGGCTTTGGGTCTGGGTGGAAAACCGTGGGAAGAATCAATGACCTGAGATGATTTCGTTGTACAACACCGTACCCTTTGTCGTCAGCAAATATTTTTGCCGTGGGTGATTGGGTTTGTCGGGATAGCGCATTCTGACAAACTTTTCCTTCAATGCCGGATTGAGATACACCTCCATGAAACTCTCCCTGTTCTTCAAACCAAGATGCTCAAGCATTTCCTTGATGGACATTTCCTTCAACCCGACAACTATCAATAAACTAATGATTTTCATATTCTTAGGAAGCAACTTGTCGGGTAGGTTGTCGGGTAACTTGTCGGGTAGGTTGTCGGGTAACTTGTCGGGTAACTTGTCGGGTAACTTGTCGGGTAACTTGTCGGGTAGGTTGTCGGGTGACTTGTCGGGTAAGTTGTCGGGGATTTGTTCCGTTTCCGGCATCTTCCATTCCTCGGGAGGATCGATGATCATATAGCGATTCTTCAGTGTGTTTTCCTCTCCGAGAAGCAAGTTACGGAAGAAACGCACCAAGAAGACCGGTTCATAGTCGATGCCTTTGGCCACGTTGCGATAATTGGCACGGACAAGCGCATTGCGGAAATACCACGAATGTTGCTCAAACAAGTCGTTGTTCACATCGAAACCTAACGAACGCAGATATTTGATGGTGAAAATGGCCGTGGTTCGGGTGTTGCCTTCGCCGAAAGGATGAATCTGCCACAAACCCGAAACAAATTTGGCGATATGCTCAACCAACCGATTCTTTTCCAGCGATTTATAGTCAAATTGCCATTCCTGGTCCAAGTCATATTGAAGCGTCATCTGCAAATCCTCCCAATGGGCATAAAACACCGTATCGCCTCGCAAAACCCATTCCTTTTTCGTGATGTCATAGTCGCGGAATCGACCGGCATGTTTGAAAACGCCGTTGAAAATGGCACGATGGATGGCCGCAAATCCTGCCACGCTATAGGTGAACGAGTCGGTTTGCAGCAATTTTGAGATGTTCGTTGAGACCTTGTCGGCCTCTTCCACGTTGGCATCGCCTTCGTCGTGCGTCGTTTTCTTGATATAATACTGGTTGACCAATTCCTTGGCCTCGTCGATGGTGATGTCGCCTTCGATGTTGCGGCGGGCCGTCTCCTGAAGGTAGGCCGAAGCCTTCAGCCCGTCGACGGCCTGCAAGCCGATGGCCACGCGCCAAGCATCCGCACGCGCCTTCTTCTGCGGCTCGCCCTGACGGATATATTCGTCGAAATTGATGTATTGTTCCTCGCTCATGCTTTTGCTATTGAATTGCAAAGATAATCATTTCTGATGAGATTACCAAATCAAAAACGAACATTTATACTTCGCAGGTTCAAATAGCAAGTGCAAAGATAGCGTAAATTTAGATGCAAAGTTGAAAGAACCTGTTTTTAGGGGATTCGAAGTTGAGTTTTTCCCTTGGTCTCCTGTTGATTTTGTACTGGATTTGCTTGACGGAATCGTTGTTAATGTCCTTG
>CAMOCK010000053.1 GCA_946610645.1 uncultured Bacteroidales bacterium | reverse complement strand
TGTTCCAAATGATTGGGCGTTTCTTCACGCTCTTTGCGGGCGGCGATGTCACCAAGGTGGCCATGATGGTCAATGTGATGTCGGCCATTTGCAGCGGCCTCACCATCGTGTTCCTATTCTGGACCATCACGATGATGGCCCGCAAAGTGTGGATGAAGGAAGGCGAAGACGCCCCTTGGGTGAATAAGGTCGGCGTGCTCCTGGCCGGCTTCGTCGGCGCCGTGGCCTACACCTTCACCGAGTCGTTCTGGTTCAATGCCGTGGAGGGCGAGGTCTATGCCATGTCGTCGTTCTTCACTGCCGTCACCTTCTGGGCCATCCTGAAGTGGGAGCAGGTGGCCGACGACCCTCGCAGCACCCGCTGGATCATCCTGATTGCCTTCCTCATCGGCCTCAGCATCGGCGTGCATTTGCTTAACTTGCTGTGTGTGCCGGCTTTCGTGTATGTGATTTACTTCAAGAAGTGGAAAAAAACCTCGTTTGGGGGCTTCGTGGTGGCGGGCTTGGTTTCCATCGCGCTGCTGTGGTTCCTCAATATGTTCCTCGTGCCACAAACGGTCAATTTGGCCAGCAAGTTCGAGTTGTTTTTCGTGAACACGCTCCACGCTCCTTTCAACGTAGGCACGATTGTTTATTTCGCCTTGATTTTCGGCCTCATCATTTTGGGACTTGTCGTCACCACCAAGCGCAAGAAAATGGTTTGGAACACCGCGATCCTTTCGCTGATGTTCATCCTTATAGGCTATTCGTCGTTCTTCATGTTGGTCATTCGTGCCAACACCAACACGCCCATCAACGAAAACGAGCCTAAAGACGCGCCTTCCATGTTGTCGTACCTGCTTCGCGAGCAATACGGCAGCTGGCCTTTGCTCTACGGACCTTATTACAACGCACCCATTTCCGAGTGGAAGCCCGGCAAACCCATCTATGTGAAAGACAAGGAGGCCGGACGTTATGTCATCACCGACGACAACAGATACGGCGTGCCCGTCTTTGCCAAGGAAATGAAAACCCTCTTCCCGCGCATGTGGAGCATGCAACCAGGCGGCTCACACAAAATGACATACGAGAACTATCGCAAGGGCCCGAACGGCAACATCGAGGGCGAAAACGTGCGCGTCAGGAACTACTTGGGCGAGACGGTCAACGTCAGCAAGCCCACTTTCGGGCAAAACCTCAAATTCTTCATCAGCTACCAATGCAACTGGATGTATTGGCGCTACTTCATGTGGAACTTTGTGGGCCGCCAAAACGACATCGAGAGCCAAGGCGAGCTGAACCACGGCACCTGGCTCAGCGGCATCAGCTTCATCGACAATGCCCGACTCGGCGACCAGGACAACATCCCTGCCTGCTTGCAGAACCCAGGACGTACGACATACTACTTCTTGCCCCTCATCCTCGGCTTGTGCGGCCTGTTCTGGCTGCTCAAGCGCGACCTGAAGCAAAGCTGGATCGTATTCCTGCTGTTTTTCATGACCGGTTTGGCCATCGTCATCTACCTAAACCAAACACCCAACCAGCCGCGTGAACGTGACTATTCATACGCCGGCTCGTTCTACGCCTTCGCCATCTGGATTGGTTTCGGTGTCATCGCCCTCATCGATTGGGTGAACAAACTGCTGAAAAAAGAAAACATGATCACCGTTGCCGCCGTGGGCTTGATTTGTTTCCTTGCGGTGCCTTGTGTCCTTGCTGCCAACGGTTGGGAAGAGCACAACCGCTCGGGCAAGACCTCAGCCCGCGACTGGGCAAGAAACTATTTGGCCCAGCTGCCGCCCAATTCGGTCATCTTCACCCGTGGCGACAACGACACCTTCCCCTTGTGGTACGTGCAAGAAGTTGAAGGCTTCCGCACCGACGTGCGCGTGGTGAACTATATGCTGTCGAGCGGCTATTGGTACGCCCACCAGATGGCTCGTAAGGTCTATGATTCGGAACGTCTGCCCCTTACGCTTTCGCCCAAGGAATACGACAACGGCGTGAACGAACCCGTTGCCATCGAGGAGGAAGATTTCTTCAAGGGCAAGCGCGTGGAACTGAAGCAAGTCATCGACTTCATCCACAACCCAAAAGCCGTGAAGAAAAAATATGGTGTCACCTATAATTATGTGCCTGCTCGCAGCGTGAAGCTCACCGTCGATAAGGAAGCCTGCCTGCGCAACGGCATCGTGCCCGAAAGCATGGCCGACAAGATTGTTGATGAAATCACTTGGGACATCAAGGGCAGCAACCTCTACAAGAATTCGTTGCTGCTATTGGACTTCATGGCCACCAACAACTGGGAACGTCCTGTGTATTTCACCTCGTTCAGCGACATGTCGAGCGTCCTCGGCATCGACAAGTACCTGCACATGGAAGGCTTGGCTTATCGTTTCATCCCTGTTGAGGCCGAAGACTTCGTGAAAACCTATCGTGGCGGTGTGTATCGCGAAGGCAGCTACGACCTGTTGGTCAATAAGGCCAATTGGGGTAACTTGAACCAAGAAGGCGTAGTGCCCGACCGCGAGAGTATGCGCGAGCTTACCTATGCCCAATTGGCCTATTCTCGTTTGGCTCAGGCTTTGGTAAACCACAACCAATACGACTCCGCCGTTATCGTGATGGACAAGTATGTGGAGTTCTTCCCTAACGAGAAGTTCCCCTACGAATTGCGCACCTACCTGTTCCCCGAAATGTACTATACCTGTGGTGCCGTTGAAAAAGGCGACCAATTCATGAACACCATAGTGAAAAACTATTGCGACAAGATTGAGTATTATGGCAACATGAAACCCAAGTTCAAGGCCTATTTCCATGAGGACATCCAAGAGGCCATGTCGCTGCTGCAACACTTCAACGAGGTGAGCAAACGCCACAACCGCATGGAACTCAACAACCTCATTACCTCAAAGATGAATGAATACCTGACCTTGTATTACAACTGATAACATGGCACAAAAACCCAGCATCCCAAAAGGCACCCGCGATTTCCTGCCCGAAGTCATGGTGCGCCGCAACTATATCTTCGACACCATTAAGAACGTCTTCAAACGCTTTGGTTTCCAGCCGATAGAGACTCCTTCGATGGAAAACCTGAGCACCCTTTTGGGCAAATACGGCGACGAGGGCGACAAGCTCCTCTTCCGCGTGCTCAATTCGGGCGACTTCATGAGCGGTGTCGAACAAAACGGAGAGCCGCTTGAATCGCTCAAGTTGGCGAGCAAAATCAGCGAGAAAGGTTTGCGTTACGACCTGACCGTGCCTTTCGCCCGTTTCGTCACGATGTATCGCGACCAAATCGCCTTCCCGTTCAAGCGCTACCAAATCCAACCTGTTTGGCGTGCCGACCGTCCGCAGAAAGGCCGTTACCGCGAGTTCTGCCAATGCGATGTCGACATCATAGGGAGCAATTCCTTGCTGAACGAAGCCGAGTTGGTGCAAATCGTCGACGAGGTGTTCGGCGCACTGAAAATCCGCGCGCCACTGAAAATCAACACACGCAGGGCGCTGGGGGGACACGCC